>DYPD01000071.1 GCA_020720115.1 Thiomargarita sp.
GCCAGAGGTAGAAAATCCGGCGGTGTACGCAGACAGCGCACAGATAATCGAGAAACTCATCAATTTCTTGGTCACTGACGCCTAAAGGCGGCATTTCCCGTTTGCAGACTTCTTCGTATTCAAGCAGCAAAGGCACAGAAATGTTGGCTTGCCAGTTACGCTCACCGAGTTGTTGCAAGAGTAGGTTCGATGCGCCGCGTTTTGAACGCATGGCGGCGATGATGACATTGGTGTCCAGGACGATGTTCATGGGGACATGTCCAGGTTTTCGAGGCGGAGGAAGTAGAGTTGTCCAGCTCTGTCACCTGCTATATATGCAAACAGGCATCTCACAAATTCATCATGTTCTACGTGGATTGATTTTCCTATAACTTCTGAACTTGATGACGGAATCTTCCATATTTTTATACGTTCACCTGAGATTGAAATAATTTGATCGTGATTAGGTCTAAGTAACAATGAAGGGCTAGCACCACATCCATTTTCCCCAATAGTTATTTCCCTATTTTCATTGAAATAATATACTTTAATTAAACTGCGACTGTTATCATCTGTTGAGTAAATAATGTATTTACTATCATAGTTAACTATAATATTTCTTCCATTATCTATATAAATATCACTACTCTTAAAAGAAATACTATTTTTATGGTTTTCAATCTCAATTATTTCAATTGTTTCGCCTCGTGAAATGATAAATTTTGTGTCTTTTGATATATGATAAAACCTTTCAGTTTTTTCAAAAGATTCGATCAGTCTTAGGTTTATGTCCCATACATGCTTTATCTCATCATAGTCTATAGATAAAAATGATTTACCATCACTCGAAACCCTAATGGTCTCAACAGAAGAAAAATGCTTTAGAAATGTGGATATACAAACTTTTGTTGATAAATCCCATATTTTTACAGTGTGGTCACTCGAGGCGGAAAGTATATATTTAGAGTCTGGCGTAACTGCAACATCATTTATTCTTTCAGAATGCCCGATAAATGTGTGTATACATTTCTTACTTTTAACATCCCACAATTTCAATGTGCAATCCTTAGAGGCTGAAACTATATATTTGTCATCATTAATCAAAAGCACATTTGTAACAATATCAGAATGCCCCCAAAAGCTATGTATACAGGTTCCTTTATCAATATCCCAAAGCCTCACTGTTAAATCGCCTGAAGAAACAAGATAGTTACCATCTGAAGTTACTGCAATATCATTGATGCCACTTATATGTCTTGAAATAATTTTTACTAAGTTTTCTCCTGGCTCTTCTAAGCAAACTTTCAACGGTCGCAACCAAGCAAAATCTGGCTTCACCGACTCATGTAAAAACGCCTTAATCTCCGCTTCTTCCAGATTCAACAAGCGCCCATGCAATTGACTCGGTAATTGCTTGGTATCCACCCGCAACACATGCGCGGACAAACGCAAAGTTTCCTGCAACAAGTTCATCACCGGATCGTCGGACAGGAAATCATAACCCGCAATCAGCGCATCCACGCCCGCCAAATCCAACTTCTTCTGCATCCAATGATAATTCAGCAGCAGCTTTTCTTTTAATTCCGCGTCCTGCCCTGCGTGATGCAAATGATACGGCCCGTTGCGATACAAATACGGCGCGGCGGGGCCGTCGCGCAGGTCAAGGGCGGCGCTGGCGAGATTATTTTCCGCCGCGATCACTGCGTCCTTGCTGTGTTTGCTGGTACGCAAATGTTCGCGCAAGGACTCGTGATACAGGCTGTAGAGAATTTCGCCGTCGGGTGCGGCGTGGGTTTTGAGCATCGCGGCAATCACCGCCAATGCCTTGCGCGTCCAGTGGGTTTCATCGGGAATGCGTTGCCAGTAACGCGCCACCAATGCCGCCAGTGCGGCCTCGCTCAAGGCTTCTTGCGCCGCCGCCAGGGTACAGGCCAGCGGGGTGAGAATTTGTTGCAGGGTGCCGATGCCGTAGCGTTGCAGCAGGCTTTCGTGATACGCCGCCAAGCCGTTGAGCAAAGGCACGGCGGCATCCAAAACCAGCGCGTGTTGCGCCAAATCTTCACCGACATATTGCACATACAGCGGCAAACCGTCGGCGGCTTGCGCCACACGCTCGATAAAGCGGTTTGTCACCGCGCCGTTGGCTTCCGTATCGAGTTTCAGGAGTTTATCGCGTAACTTTTTCGATTCGCTGATTTTTGCCAGCAACAAAGCGCGAGTGCCAGTTTCGGTCAAACGCGGCACACCTTCTGGAAACGGCTGAATAGCTTGTTTGCTCAAAAAACCTTGCAACTCCGGCTCAGGCCGTCCGGCGCATAACACCGTCACTTGCGCTTGCGCCAACAGGCGGAGTTTATTGAGGAAGGATTTATCTTGCTGATGAATTTCATCCAATCCGTCAAGCAGGCGCAACAAGCGCGTTGTACCCAGTTGTTTGACGAGATTTTTATAGCGGTTTTCCGGCGATTCCTTGAGGTCTTTCTCGTCCGGTTTGACGTTCAAATGACTTTCCAGGCGCTCCAGTACATAGCTGAAAAAGACCGATTGACGGCAGCGTTCCGCGTCGTCGGTTTTGAAGCGATAGGGCAAAATCAGGGTATCGGGCAACGCGGGCGCGTCGTCTGTCCAGCCGCATAATTCGGCTGCAAGATGCGCTAACAACGCGGACTTGCCGATGCCCGCCGCGCCATGAACCCAAATCAAACCGGGTTGCTTAAGCGCTTCTTTTAGAACGCGCAATTCCTCGGCGCGGGTGGCGGCGACAATAGGTGGCGCGTCTTGCAGGATGTCGGCTTGAAAATCGCGGATTTTGAAAGCTGTTGGCGGCGTTTCTGGTTCCGGGGCGCGAAACAACGCCTCGAATCGCGTCAAAACAGCGTCGCCCGCTTCGCTGAGACTGAGTTCTTCCGAACCCAGCGGTACATAGTGCAAATTGATTTCGCCGTGCCGTGAATACACTTGCGCCGCCGGGCATTCGGCAATGTGGCCGCTGCCCGCCTGCGGCAAACCATACAAAGCCAGCGGCCACAACAGGGTATCGCCGCTGAAAACGGCATTGTCCGGTGACTCCGCCGCAAGCGGGGAGATTTCAACAGCCTGGAAACCATGCAGGCGATAAAACCGCCCGCCCTGCCTGGCGCATAATTCCCTATCTGCCAGCCACGCGGCTTGGCGCAAGGTTTCAATAAACCGCGTTTCCCACTGGCTGACCAAACCCGCCGCGAGTTTTTGCGCCATTCCCGTGCCGTGCGCCAAGTCGTTGCGCAGTTTAAGAAAACCGCCGTCTAAAAACGGCTTGAGCGTTTCGGCAATAAGCGGGGAATAGTGTGGCAAGCGCGGCGAGTTTTTGAGGGCATCGGCAAGACTTTCCGCCATTTTCTGCCAACTGCCCAACGTCGGTTTGCGGATTTTGCCAATCACCTCGGCGGGCATGGCTTGGCCGTTGTGCGCCAATTCGCCCACGCCGAGCATCACCAACAGCCGCAACAGCAATTCGACGCTGTAACAGGCATTCCACAGTTTCAGCACGGGATGGTTTTCGGTCAGATAATCGCGCAACGGCAGGGCGACGAACAGCGGCAGCTTTTCCAAGTCGGGAAAATCTGCTGTGCCGCTGGTTTGGTAGCCGCAAGCCGCACAGACAAAGCCGCGCTTGGGGCTGTGGCTGATGTCGTCGGAGGTGCAATTCGGGCAGTGGTTCATTGACGTATCTTAACATGCGAAAGCACAAAGCGTGATTGTCGGCGGCGCTTTGGGAAATGTGAATTAAACTGTTGCCAAATCAAACCTGGCAGGTTTTTGGCGTTCAAGGCTCAATCAAGCGATCCGCCCAGTCTGGCGCGATGCGCAGAAAGTCAGCCCGCGAAGAAAGCCCAACGCGCAATCACATTTTTATAGCGTTACGCTGGAGCCGCATGTCTTGGATTGCCATTTCCAGATCGTCGGTGGCGATGACCTGCGCGATCCATACGCCGCCTTTTTGGATTAACGGCGCTTCTTCTGTTTCCTGTAGTGAAGCCGTAATCTTAGCGGCTTGCGGCAATTGGCTGGGGAAATTTCCCAGCAATTGTTGAATGTCCCGCCACACGTCAATCGGAACGACGACGCCGGTGGTATGGCCTTGCTGGTCTGAAAGGTATTGAAGTGTGGATAGGTTCATGGCATTTGCTCTCTATTTCCGAATTTCCGATCATTGTAAGTTCATGAGACGGTGGATTGAATTATCTAATCTATCCATATCTTTTTGCCAGCTATTCATGGAGTCATCGCAAAGTCCGGTCAAAATATGCAGGTGGCTGATATAGCCTTGACACAGGCTATTGAAGGACATTCGCTGAATCAAGATTTCCGCATGGTCTTTAGCCCGCGCAACCGCCATTGTATTCACGCCCTGTCCGAAACCAGCGGGAATGCTCTCTGCTTGCAGTGTCCCGTCGGGATTGGCGTGCGGGGTGATTGAGAATTACTGGTGTGTTTTTAGGAATAAACCTATACGCAGCGAAAATTGGTACACTGAAAGACGCGCAGACAGAATGCTTGCCACTGAGGTTTTTGGATAATGGTGGGCTATGGGTATCTTGAACAAGGTTGTTTCAATTTTTAAGAGGGAAAATTCATGGAAATAGGTTTGTCGTTACTCTCAGGTTTTTTGTTGATGGTGGCACTCACCTCCATCTTGTTCGGTTTTCAAAAAGTGCCTCAAGGCTTTAATTACACAGTAGAACGCTTTGGTAAATACACCCGCACCCTAGAAGCAGGTCCCAGCCTGATCATGCCGTTTGTAGAATCCGTCAGCCATCGTGTAGACATGCGCGAACAAGTGTTGGACGTGCCCTCCCAAGAAGTCATTACCCAAGATAACGCCACAGTGCGCGTCAACGGCGTGATTTTTTTTCGTGTACAACAAGCGCCCGAAGCCGCCTATGCCGTTGCCAACTATAAAGACGCTATTTTGAGCTTGATTACCACCAACATTCGCGGCGCAGTGGGGTCAATGGATTTAGATGATCTGCTGTCTAAGCGCGAAGAAATCAGCGCCAACATCTTAAGCGACGTCGATCATGCCACCGCTCCTTGGGGCATCAAAGTGCTACGGGTTAAAATCCGCGATATTGAACCGCCAGAAAGCCTGGCAGCCGCCATGACCAAGCAATTGAGCGCCGAACGCGAAAAACGTGCCTCGATTTTTGCTGCCGAAGGCGAACGCGAAGCCGCGATCATGCGTGCCGAAGGGGAAAAACGCTCGGCGGTTTTACGCGCTGAAGGCGAAAAAGCCGCAGCCATTTTGTGTGCTGAAGGCGAAAAAGAAGCCGCTACGCTAGAAGCCTTCGCACGCGAATCCTTAGCCAAAGCCGAGGCCAATGCCACAGCCTGGCTTTCCGAAGCCCTAGAAAAAGGCAACATACAAGCCATCAATTATTTTGTGGCAGAAAAATATATAGAAGCCCTAAAACATCTAGCCGCAGCAGACAATCAAAAAGTCATTATGCTGCCGCTAGAAGCCACCAGCCTCACCGGTTTGTTGCAAGGCATCAAAAGCCTGACACAAGAAGCTTTCCCTGATGATAAAAACAACCCTTAATTGAAATCAAACAATGTTGTTTACCTAAAACTGGTTTAAATAGGGTTTAATGTTGTACTCTACAGCATTCAAAGAAAGCATTTCAGCACTATTTAAAATACGAATCACTTGGAGATAATAATATGATTTTACTGCAATTAGCCCCTTACTGGTATTGGTGGGTGTTCGCTTGCACTTTGTTTATCATGGAAATGCTGGTGCCAGATATTTTTTTCATGGCACTGGCGATTGCGGCGGTGTTGGTTGGACTACTGCTGGCGCTGTTTCCACAGCTCAGTTTTGCTTGGCAATTTTTCGCGTTTTCCACGCTATCCATCGTTGGCTTGCTGATTTCGCGGGTGTATTTGGAAAGAACCCCTATCGAAACCGACGCACCACTGCTTAACAAATTCGGCGCCAGCTATGTAGGACGGGTGTTTACCCTCAATGAACCCATTGTTGACGGGGTTGGACAAATCAAAGCCGACAGCAGCTATTGGAATGTCAGCGGACCTGATTGTCCGGCGGGGACACGGGTGCGGGTGATCGGCGTGACGGGCATTGTGTTAAAAATCAAACCTATAGAAACAGCGTAGAGAGAAATTTATGTGCCATAAGCCTTATGCTGAGTCGTGCGAACAAAACCGCGATCCTATTCTTGCTGTCTTGCAACCTCTATTTGCTCATTGCAGCCAAGTGCTGGAAATTGGCAGCGGTACGGGACAACATGCGGTCTATTTTGCCGAGAAAATGCCGCATTTAACCTGGCATTGCAGTGATCGTGAAGAAAATCATGCGGGTATTCATCAGTGGTTGGCAGAGGCGGCGCTGCCGAACGTGCGCGAACCGCTTAAGCTCGATGTGTTACGCGATTCCCATCCAATGCTCGAAGTGGATGCGGTATTTTCTGCCAATACCACGCACATTATGCACTGGGCAGAAGTGCAAGCATTTTTTGCGCTGGTAGGTAAGGTGCTGATAAAAAACGGCTTATTTGCGCTCTACGGACCCTTTAATGACCAGAATAATTACACCAGCGAAAGCAATGCCCGCTTTGATGTTTGGTTAAAACAGCGCGATCCCGCCAGCGGTATTCGCGCTTTTGAAGACCTGAATACTTTGGCAGAACAAGCCGGAATGCAGCTTTATCAGGATTTCGCCATGCCAGAAAACAACCGCATTTTATGCTGGCAACGCGGCTAATTCCCAAACCTTTACAAGTTCTTACGCATGACACTCAACCTAGATACCTACGCCGTTTTCGGCAATCCCATCGCACACAGCAAATCCCCACAAATTCACAGCGCCTTTGCTCGCCAAACCGCACAGGTTTTGCGCTACGAAGCGCGTCTAGCCGAGCTTGGCGGCTTTGCGCAAGCCTTACAACAATTCCAAGCCGAAGGCGGTAAGGGCTGCAACATTACCCTGCCTTTCAAGCCAGACGCCTTTGCCCTGGCAGATCAACTCAGTGTCCGCGCCCAGCAAGCAGGCGCCGTGAATACGCTGTGGTTTGCGCAAGATGGGCGACGCCTGGGCGATAACACCGATGGCGTGGGTTTGGTCAGAGATTTAACCCAAAACCAGCAGTTTTCGCTTGCGCAGCGAGACATACTGCTGCTGGGTGCTGGCGGTGCGGTGCGGGGCGTATTAGCGCCACTGTTAGAACTTGCGCCAGCGCGACTGGTCATTGCCAACCGCACGCTAGAAAAAGCCGTCGCGCTGGCGCAACTACATCCAGACGCACCGCTGCACGCCAGCGCCTTTGCCGACCTCAACGGGCAGCGTTTTGATCTCATTATCAACGGTACATCCAGCGGTTTGCAGGGCGAAGTGCCGCCGCTGCCAGCCGGGATTTTGCGCCCTGACGGGCTGGCTTACGACATGTTTTATGCCAAGGAAACCACGCCCTTCATGCGCTGGGCGCAAGCACAAGGTAGCGCCGCAGTAGACGGCTTAGGCATGTTAGTAGAGCAAGCGGCTGAAGCCTTTTATCTATGGCGCGGCGTGCGTCCACTCACGCAACCCGTGATTGCGCTGCTGCGCTAAGCGGCTGTTAGCTTTTGTCACCCTTGCGTCACCTCTGCTGACTAAAATCCAGTGTTTTTTCGCCCACACAGAAAGCCCCGCCATGACCGATAAAAGCCCCCTTGCAACAGAAGATGCTGAAACCCTCCGCCAGCAGCTTCAGCAATTACAAACCGAATACGCCAACTTACAAACGGCGCTACAAATGGTGCTAGAACACTCAGTTGAACTGGAATCCCATTTACTCAAGCGCCAAGAAGACCTGGTCAATACAGTACAGAATTACCAAGGCGAATTAGAAGAAAAACGCCAGCTATTGCTAACGCTCATGGATGCTGTGCCGGATTGCTGTAAGCAAATCATTAACAGTAATGAAGAGGAAGAGAGCAATGACGACGAAGACGAAGATGAAGACGAATTACTGTGCGACGCGCCCAAGCTCCTCACCCCACGCCAGCACGAAATTTTGCGCAGCATCGCCGAAGGCAAATCCAACAAACAAATTGCCTACGCCTTGAACTTATCCGAAGGCACGATCAAACAACACACCAAAAACATTTTCCGCTGTTTAAACGTACGCAACAGAGTCGAGGCTATCGCCAAAGCCCAAGCTCTAGGAGAACTCTAATGAACGGGGAAACAACACCGTACCCAAAAGACTTGTTCAACTTTATCACTCATTGAGCACTGAAGTCAGTGCAAAAATACATCACTTAACGAGAGAGCACTTATGAAAATCCAGTTTGATGTGGAAGCAACGCCGCAAGAATTGCGGATTTTTTTTGGTTTACCCGATGTTGAACCTTTGCAGCAGGAAATGATTGAAATGATCCGCAAAAATATGCACGCGGGCATTGAGGGTTTTGATCCTGTCGCATTAATGAAACCCTGGTTACCGCAGAACTTGCAATCCGTAGAAAATTTGCAAAAAATTTTTTGGCAAACCTTTCAGCAAGGGATGGGTAGTCATATGCAAACCCCTTATGCGGGTGCTGAAGAAAAATCGAAGTAATCTCTAGCCCAAATAAACACAGTTCTATTGCTGTGTATATGAAACAATCCTGCTGAAATGGATTCGTCATTGTAAACAAGCGCGGTTTTATTCCTTTCATCAACAGATATTTGCCGCTGGTCTACTAGGCTTACCCGCCTTGGTTGGCGGTCTAACTAGACAGGCGGAAACTTTTCAGCAACAATGGCTTCCGTGCGTTAAAGCTTAATTCAAGCCAAACCAGGGAGCATTGCATGGGACTTTTCGATTTTATTCGTAGTGAATTGATTGACATTATTCAGTGGATGGACGATTCGCGTGAAACTATGGTGTATCGTTTTGTGCGTCATGATAATGAAATCAAAAACGGCGCAAAGCTGATTGTGCGCGAAGGGCAGGTGGCGGTATTCGTCAATGAAGGCGAGGCGCAGGGGCATGTGGATACACGGCTTTTTGAGCCGGCTGATACCTTCGAGCCTGGCACCTATACCTTAGAAACTAAGAACTTGCCGTTGCTTTCTACGCTTATGGGCTGGAAATACGGTTTTGATAGCCCCTTCAAAGCGGAAGTGTATTTTTTCAATACCACGCGCTTTGTGGATCAAAAATGGGGCACGCCTAATCCTATTATGTTGCGTGACCCGGAATTTGGTCCGGTGCGACTCCGCGCTTTTGGTAGTTATTCCTTAAAAATCAAACATGCGCCAACTTTGTTGAAAGAATTGGTGGGCACTAACAGCACCTTTGAAATCGGTGATATATCGGATCAATTGCGCAACATTGTGGTAACACGTTTTACCGATGTGTTGGGCGAAAGCAAGATTCCGGTGCTGGATTTAGCCGCCAATTACGACGACTTAGGGCGCTTTATTACTGAGCGCATGAAAGGTGAGTTTGAAGAATATGGTTTGCAATTAACTAAATTATTGATTAGCAACATTTCCCTGCCGCCTGCGGTGGAAGAGGCGCTGGATAAACGCTCCAGCATGGGCATTATCGGCAACCTGCAACAATACGCCCAATATCAAGCCGCTGAAGCCATTGGTAAAGCAGGCGATAATCAAAACAGTACCTTAGCTGCCGGTATGGCGCTGGGCGCGGGATTTGGCGCAGCCAATCAAATGGCGGGGCTGTTTGGGCAACAGCCGCAACCAGCACCTGCTGCACCGCCCCCGCCGCCGCAGAAAACCTATCATTTAGCTGTTAATGGGCAAACTTTAGGTCCCTATGATTTGAATGCGCTACGCACGCAAATGCAATCTGGACACTTGAAGCGCGAAACCCTGGTGTGGAGCGAAGGCATGGCAGGCTGGACTGCCGCCGGACAGGTCGCAGAACTCAATAGCTTATTTGGCGCAATGCCCCCGCCGCCGCCCCCGCCTATCGGTTAATTTTATCCAGCAACGCCCTGGTATCTTTGCTTGTTCACACTTCAACCAGCAAGATACCAGGTTTCCCTTAAGCCCGCCCCTTTTTACTTGTTTGAGGACATTTCATGAGCAAGCACATTCCCAATAAAGACGATAAAAACGGCGAGAAGCAAGACGCTAAACAATACGAAATGCTCTGGGATTGCAAATTCTGCGGCACATCCAAACTACTGGGTTTAACCCACCGCTACTGCCCCAACTGCGGTGCCGCACAAGATGCCGAGCAGCGATATTTCCCCGCCGACCACGAAAAAATCGCCGTCAAAGACCATAAATACGTCGGCGCAGATAAAGTCTGTGAAGCCTGCGACACGCCCAACGCGGGCAATGCCGAATTTTGCACCAACTGCGGCGCCCCTTTAAGCGACGCAGCGCGAGCACAACAACTGGCGTCGGAATTGCGTGCAGAAGGGGAAAAGTTCGAGCGTAGCAACGCCAAAATCCAGCAACAACAAGCCGCCGAAACCGCCGCCCGTCAAGCCGCACAAGCACAGCGCAGCAAACGCACTAAGCTCATGATCATCGGCGCTTTAGTGCTGGTTTTAGCAGTCATAGCAGTGTTCATGTTCTGGACCAAAGAAGTCTCAGTGGTTGCCACGGGTCACGCTTGGGAACGCAGCATCCAACTAGAGGATTACAATGCCCGCGCCCAAGGCAGTTGGTGTGACAGTCTCCCGGGCGATGCTTACAGCGTTTCTCGTAGCCAAAAAGTGCGCTCGCACAAACAAATACCCGACGGCGAAGAATGCAGCACCCGCCGCATTGATCAAGGCGACGGCACTTATCGAGAACAGCAAGAATGCCGTACCAAATACCGCGAAGAACCTATTTACGACAGCTATTGCAATTACCGAGTAGATCGCTGGGCATATAAACGCAGTGTACAAGCCCAAGGTAAAGACTTAAATCCACATTGGCCGCCCTATCAATTAGCTTGTCAAGGACAGCGCAAAGGCTGTGAACGCGAAAGCGGGCGCACTGAACAATACCTGTTGCTATTAGAAAATGCGCAAAGCCATGCACAATATGAATGTCCATTAGGAACCACTCAATGGCAAACAGCACCCGTGAATTCTAAATGGCACTTAAATGTCAGCGTTGCGACTGGCGGCGCACATTGTGATTCTTTGCAATCCTTAGCACCATAATGCAGCGCAAATGCTTTAGCATTGCTTTCTAGGAGAATAAACATGAATGCACAAATAGCACATCGGCTGATGAGTTTTAGCGAATATTTGCACTATGATGACGGCACAGAAAACCGTTATGAATTGATTGATGGAGAATTAGCCCGGATGCCACCGCCCACTGTACGACACCTGTTAATTGCCGATTATCTTCAAGATTTGTTTAAGGAAGAAATTAAGCGGCTGCAATTGCCGTGGAAAACCTTCCGCGAAGCAGGCGTGAGAACCAGCTTTCAGCGTTCGCGTTATATGGATGTTTGTGTGGTCACCTTAGAACAGGTTGTAGCTTTAATGGAACGTCCGGCTATTTATGAAACAGCGCCTTTACTTGCAGTTGAAATCGTCAGCCAAGAATCCATTAAGCGGGATTACCGTTACAAACGCTCAGAATACGCAGTAGCAGAAATTCCAGAATATTGGATAGTTGATCCGCTACAAGAAAAGATGAGTGTTTTGCACTTAGAAGAAGGACTCTATGAATTGACCGAATATACGGGAGAACAAATTCTACTTTCTAGCCTTTTTCCTGAATTACAAATTAGTGTACAAGCAATTTTACACTTAACCCCAAACCGTTAATTCGGTTAAAAACTGTGGAGAAAAACGCACTGATGGCAACCCAACAAGTTCTATTCGATACAGACTTAATCAAACGCTACGATACAGCAGGTCCGCGTTACACTTCTTATCCCACCGCCGTGCAATTTCATGAAGGCTTTAGCGAAGCCGACTATAAGGCTTGCGCAACACAAAGCAACACTGAAAAGAAAGCCTTATCCCTCTATTTTCACATTCCATTTTGTAACACTGTGTGTTTCTATTGTGGTTGTAATAAAATCGCGACTAAAGATCGCAGTAAAAGCCAACCCTATTTAAATCAGCTTGCCACAGAGCTACAGATGCAATCCGCACTCTTTGATAAAACGCGCGTAGTAGAACAATTACACTGGGGCGGCGGTACGCCAACTTTCTTAAATGATGCGGAAATAGTACAACTCATGGATGCAACCCGCCGTCATTTTGCTTTGCGTGAAGATGATCAAGGTGAATATTCTATTGAAATTGATCCGCGTGAAGCCACGCACCGCACTATTGAAGTATTGCGTGAGCAAGGCTTTAATCGCATGAGTTTAGGGGTGCAGGATTTCGATGCGCAAGTGCAACAAGCCGTTAATCGTATTCAAACTGAAGAACAAACTTTCACAGTATTACAAGCAGCAAGAGAACAGGGATTTCATTCTATTAGCATTGATTTGATTTATGGTTTGCCACATCAAACCACAGAGTCTTTTATGCGCACTTTGGATAAAATTATTAGCGTTCATCCAGATCGCTTATCGGTGTTCAATTACGCACATATGCCGTCTTTATTCAAACCCCAACGCCGCATTAATGAAGCTGACTTACCCTCGGCTACGGAGAAACTCAGCATTCTTCAACATAGCATTGAGCGTTTAACTGAAGCCGGCTATGTGTATATTGGCATGGATCATTTCGCCAAACCAGATGATGAACTTGCAGTCGCACAACGTAATGGTACTTTGTATCGGAATTTCCAAGGTTACGCCACTCATGCTGACTGCGATTTAATCGGATTAGGCGCAACTTCGATTGGTAAAATTGCTAACAGCTATAGCCAGAATTTAAAGAACCTCGAAGATTATTATGCACGTTTGGATGCAAGACATTTGCCAGTATTTCGTGGATTAATCTTGAATGCAGATGATGAAATACGCCGTGCGGTCATTACTCAACTCATGTGTCATTTTGAATTACAGATGCTTAATATAGAGCACAGATTCCAGATTCAATTTAACGAGTATTTTGCAGATGAATTAGCAGATTTAATCCCCCTGCAAGCCGATGGTTTATTAGAATACGATGAGCATTTCATTCGTGTTAAGCCGGTTGGACGTTTATTGATTCGCAATATTTGCATGGTATTTGACAAATATTTGCGCAACAAACAAAATCAACAGCGATTTTCTAAAGTTATTTAAGCCAACAGATGAGCAAATAGCCGAGGTTGTTATGGTAAAACTCTGGTTTAGTGTGTTGCTCTATTTGCTCTATTTGCTCTATGCTTTGTCTTTCGCTGCGCAAGCAGAATCATTACCGGCGGTTACTATAGAGCGCCAAGGCAGTCAAGAGGATAAAGAAGATACTGCCCCTGCTTCTTGTCAAGATTTAATTGAAGATAATCACCGCTTACGCTTGCATAATGAATATTTGCAAACAGAATTGACTGCCAGCATACAGATGATCGAAACAATGAAATCACAAATGGAACAATTAATGCGATTGCAAACTCAGGTTTATCAAAAACTTGAACTGCAATTTCTACCCACTGCCAAACCTAACTTAAACGCTTTACCTCCCGCTTATGAATGAATCGGTTGCTGAATCTGTCACTTTACTGGTAATTGATGACATCCCAGAAAATTTGCGCATTTTATTTAAGTTATTTGAGCATTCTGGGCATAAGGTATTAGTGGCAACCAGTGGTGCAGAAGGCTTGCAAATCGCAGAAGAAATCAATCCACATTTAATCTTGCTCGATATTATGATGCCAGACATGGATGGTTTTGCAGTCTGTGCAACGCTTAAAGCCAACGCACGGACACAAGAAATTCCTGTAATATTCATGACGGCGATGAGCGATCCTGAGAGCAAGTTAAAGGCTTTTGATATAGGCGCGGCGGATTACATTACTAAACCTTTTCAACGCCAAGAAGTATTAGCACGGGTCAACACCCATATAGCTTTAAGTCGGCAGCAACGGCAATTAAAGAAACAAAATCAGCGTTTGTTAGAAGAAATGCGACAGCGAGAAAAAGCCGAAGAAGAACTGCGTTTAGCCGCTGCGGTGTTTAATACTGCCAGCGAAGCTATTGTAGTTTGTGATGAATACAATCGTTTTATTACGGTGAATCCGGCATTTACACAGATTACTGGTTATAGCAAAGTAGAAGTGGTTGGACAAAACCCACGCATTTTAAGCTCTGGGCGTCAATCTGCTGATTTTTATAGAAACATGTGGAATGAATTGCAAGAACATGGGGCTTGGCAGGGAGAAATCTGGAATCGCCGTAAAAGCGGTGAAATCTATGCAGAATGGTTATCTGTTTCCACTATCCGCGATAAGAACAACAAAATCATTCAATACGTCGGGGTGTTTTATGATGTGACTGAACGCAAGCAATATGAAGCCCTGATTTACTATCAAGCAACCTATGATACGCTGACCGATTTACCCAATCGCAATTTGTTTTTACAACGTTTGGCGCAGGCTTTATTGGATGCTGAGCGTTTGCAACATACTTTAGCACTCATGTTCATTGATCTGGATAATTTCAAGTGGATTAATGACAACTTAGGGCATACCTGTGGCGATGAAGTATTAAAAGAAGTAGCGCGGCGTCTACAAAAATCTGTGCGTAATTCCGATATGGTGGCACGTTTAGGCGGAGATGAATTTGTGATTTTTCTTCCTCATATTGTGGAGGAAAATGTGATTAAAATCATTGCCAAGCGCATTTTGACTACTTTACGCGAACCTATTAGCACTGCTCAAGCGCCGATTAAAGCACTGGGGGGTAGCATTGGCATCACTCTGTATCCACAGGATGCGCTTGATGTGCAAACCTTGCTGCATTATGCGGATGCTGCCATGTACGCTGCCAAGCAAGCTGGGCGCAACCAATTTCGTTTTTATAGTGCAGGCGATTTGGGGCATCTTATCTCACCTACTCAAACCTCATGAAACGCTCTGATTTTTACTTCGTCTTGCCGCCGGAATTGATTGCACAAACACCGCCTGCACAACGCACTGACAGCCGTTTGCTCTGTTTGGATCGGCACAGCGGGGCACTGGAAGACAGTCTTTTCATCAGCTTACCGCAACGCTTGCAGCCTGGCGACCTGCTGATTTTTAACGATACCCGCGTAATCCCAGCGAGGATTTTTGGTCACAAAGCCACTGGCGGTAAACTCGAAATTCTCATCGAACGCCTGCTCAGTCAGCGCGAAGCCCTTGCCCACCTGCGCACCAGCAAGTCGCCCAAACCCGGTGCGATCCTGTACTTAGACGGCGGCGTCAGCGCCATTGTTGTTGCCCGCCAAGCAGATTTATTCCATTTACGTTTGGAAGATGACCGCCCGCTGCCCGAATTACTCGAACACATCGGGCACATACCGCTACCGCCCTACATCGAACGCGAAGACACCCAAACCGACCGCCAGCGTTACCAAACCGTATACGCACAAAAAGACGGCGCAGTCGCCGCACCGACCGCTGGGTTGCATTTTGACAAGCGCATGTTAGACACCCTGCGCGAACAAGGCGTAAACCAAGGCTTTGTCACCTTGCACGTCGGTGCTGGCACCTTTCAACCCGTGCGCTGTGATGACCTGACCCAACACGAGATGCACGCCGAATGGTTCAATGTCCCTGCCAGCGTGTGCCAACAAATAGCTCAAACCAAAGCCGCAGGCGGGCGTGTGATCGCCGTCGGCACCACCAGCGTGCGGGCATTAGAAAGCGCCGCCGCCAGCGGCACACTAGAAGCCGGAGGCGGCGACACGCGCCTGTTCATCACCCCTGGCTACGAATTTCGCGTGGTAGACGCGCTCCTCACCAACTTTCATCTCCCCGAATCCACCCTGCTGATGCTGGTCAGCGCCTTTGCCGGATCAGCGGCGGTGCGCAACGCCTACGCCCACGCCGTACACGAGCGTTATCGCTTTTTCAGCTACGGCGATGCCATGTGGATTGCCTAAATCACAGCCTTTGACGCGGCAAAAAGTGTCTTTTTATTTCGCCTACCTTACTGCCTTGCTGGCTAACAATGTCACGGACACACCACAATTTTCGTGTATTCTCAATGGACTGCTTCATGTAAACGTCAAACGCATGGAAAGTCAGTCATGTAGGGCGCGTTAGGCGCATCTTTATCGCGCCGTAACGCACCCTACCCGACTACATCCACCGGCATCAAGCGGTTAGGCTTATGCGTTACGGCACAGAGCGCGGAACGTTCGCAATCTTTACATTGTTGGTGCTGCAATGGATCAAACAAGAATCCGTGAATGTGATGATAATATGGAACAATTGGTAGATGACATTCGACAAGTCTATGGCTTGCTGCTAATCAACAAAATCCGCCGCAAAGTTAATGAGAAATTTAAAATCAATGAATAGTCACGAGATACTATGAACGCTACTGATAAACCACTGCTTAATATCCATCCTTCAGCTTCTCCAACATTCGATCCGGCTGCTGAGAATTTGGGAAATGAATTAGAGCATCTGCGTGAACAGATTGAAGCCAAAGCAATTGAGGCAATTAATTGGTATTTGCAGCGCAAAGCCAGAGATTCGCGTTATTCACGGCAATTGCGTTTAATGGCTATTTTGTTGACGGCGGTGGGCGGCTTGATGCCTATTGTGCAGGGTTTTGCAGCGCAGTCGGTGGCGGTTGGGCAGGCGGGCTATGTGGCATTGGCTTTGGCGGCAACCTGTGTGGGGTTGGATAAGTTTTTTGGCTTTTCTTCGGCTTGGATGCGTTATAGTCGGATTACTGAATCTTTAAAATAAAAGATATATAAAATCATATGCTTAATAATTATAAAAATATAATTATTGAGTAATCCTACTATACATGACAACAGAAATGGCATTACAGCGGGTTTTAGCTGAGTTTCAGATGGATTGGCTAATGTTGCGTGTGGAATTAGGTCAGCAGCAACCAGATGCGGCTATGCAATTGCGTATGTTGGAACGTTTGAAGCAATTTCGTTTGCACGTTCTTCTGCAAATTCATGAGGAAATGCAGATGTGGGTAAATGAGTTTCATAGCAGTTTGTTGCAATTGGAAAAGAGCGCACAGCTCAAAGCTGAATCTACTTCTGCTACAGGAATACAACCGCCAGTAGCACCTGCTAAAACAACGCCTTGAAATCCAACAACGAGAGCTGGTTGATAGAGGATTAAATAGCCCCGCTACAAGGCAGATTAGGATGTCTTTATGGATAAACACAGTTTTTCGTTGGTTTCTCATTATCAAGCGGCAGGCGATCAACCTTTGGCTATTGAACAGCTTTTGCAGGGGTTGCAACAGGGCTATCAATATCAAACCTTGCTGGGTGTTACTGGCTCAGGTAAAACCTTTACTATTGCCAATGTGATTCAAAAAATTCAACGCCAGACATTGATTTTAGCGCCGAATAAAACCTTGGCGGCACAATTGTATGGAGAAATGAAAAGTTTCTTTCCGCATAATGCGGTGGAATATTTCGTTTCTTATTATGATTATTATCAGCCAGAAGCTTATGTGCCTACCACTGATACTTTTATTGAAAAAGATGCCTCTATTAATGCGCATATTGAGCAAATGCGCTTGTCGGCAACTAAGGCGATGATGGAACGTCCTGATGCTATTATTGTTGCTTCTGTGTCTGCTATTTATGGTTTGGGTGATCCTGATTCTTATTTGAAAATGTTATTGCATTTGGTGCGTGGTGATCGCGTTGAACAGCGTTTTATTTTGCGCCGTTTAACTGAGTTGCAATATACCCGTAATGACCTGCATTTAGAACGCGGCACTTATCGGGTGCGAGGAGAAACTATTGATGTGTTTCCGGCGGATTCTGAGCGGAATGCAGTGCGTATTGAGTTGTTTGATGAGGTGGTTGAAAGTCTTCGTTATTTTGATCCTTTAACGGGACATGCGCAGGGGGAGGTAGTGCGAGTAACTATTTATCCTAAAACGCATTATGTAACGCCGAAAGAAATCTTAATTGAATCGCTTGAAAAAATCAAAACTGAGTTAAAACAACGCTTGCAGGTGTTGTATAAAGCCAACAAATTAGTGGAGGCGCAGCGTTTAGAGCAACGCACGTTATTTGATTTGGAAATGATTGAGCAAATTGGCTATTGCTCTGGAATTGAAAATTATTCGCGGTATTTGTCGAAACGTGAAGCGGGAGAAGCGCCGCCCACTTTATTTGATTATTTGCCGGCGAATGCTTTGCTGGTGATTGATGAGTCGCATGTCACTGTGCCGCAAATCGGCGGCATGTTTCGTGGCGACCGTTCGCGCAAGGAAACGCTGGTGGAATATGGTTTTCGTTTGCCTTCGGCATTGGATAACCGTCCGCTGAAATTTGAAGAATTTGAACGACTTGCGCCCCAAACAATTTTTGTTTCTGCCACACCTGGGACTTACGAACAGGAACACGGGCAACAGGTGGTTGAGCAGGTGGTGCGCCCGACGGGGTTGGTTGATCCGCAGTTGGAAGTGCGTCCGGTCGGCACGCAAGTGGATGATGTGCTGTCGGAAATTACTTTGCGCACGGCGGCGGGGGAGCGCACGCTGATTACTACTTTGACTAAGCGCATGGCGGAGGATTTGACCGAATACCTTGGCGAACATGGGGTTAAAGTGCGCTATTTGCATTCGGACATTGATACGGTGGAGCGGGTGGAGATTATCCGTGATTTGCGCTTGGGTGTGTTTGATGTGCTGGTGGGGATTAACCTGCTGCGCGAGGGTTTGGATATGCCGGAGGTTTCGCTGGTGGCGATTCTCGATGCGGATAAAGAGGGCTTTTTGCGCTCGGAGCGTTCGCTAATTCAAACCATCGGGCGAGCGGCACGGAATGTCAATGGCAAGGCGATTTTGTACGCTGACAAGATAACCGATTCTATGCGGCGGGCGATGGATGAAACTGAGCGCCGCCGTGCTAAGCAGGTTGCGTACAATGCGCAACACGGCATCACGCCAGTGGGCATACAGCGGGCGGTGTCCGATATTCTCGACGCGACACATTTGAATGTGGCGAATCCGCGTGGCAAATTCACCCCTGAATATGCCAAGGTTGCGGAACAAGCAGCGCATTATGCGGCGCTGTCGCCGCAGCAATTAGCTAAACAAATCCAAGCCTTAGAAAAACGTATGTATGCTCATGCGGATAATTTGGAATTTGAAGAAGCCGCCAAGTTGCGCGATGAAATCCAGCACATTAAAGCGCAGGCGTTAGTCGAGGCGGCGATTTAGAACCCCACACGCATCAACTTAACCCATTGTCGCTCCAGTGGCGCGAATGCCGCGTTCTCAATCAAAAGTCGGGCTTAGACAAAGGAATCAATATCATGCTGAGCATCAACAAACAAGAAATCAGCAATTTGCTGTTGTTGAATTATCTATCCAGCCTCCATTCAGTACGCGAAAAACTGCGTTTATTTGAGAACAAATACCATACCTCATGGGAGAATTTCTCTGATAGTCTGAAAGCAAAAAATGAAGAAGATTTTCAGGAATTGGATGATTATATAGAGTGGAAAGCCTACCTGAAAATATCCGATGAACTCACGCACAAAATACATGAGATCAGGCATGGATATTTTGAAATTACTTGAGGAAAACAATTCTATAAAAGACTATGAAGTGCAAGATTATAGGTATTGGTCAGATGGCTTTTATTATAAACTAAAAATCAGGTTTCATGATGGGAGTGAGTTGTTTGCCAGGGAATACCTGGATGCTCAGGAGTGAGATTATTCATTTCATTGGCAAACAGCGGATATATAGTAGGATTACTCAATAATTATATTTTTATAATTATTAAGCATATGATTTTATATATCTTTTATTTTAAAGATTCAGTAATCCGACTATACAATTAATTATGCGTTGGGATAATGCTCCCCATCACTCCCATATTTCAACTTATCCTCATCATAAACACACTCCTGATGGCATATTTGAATCTACTGAACTTTCTTTGGAAGATGTGCTTGCTTCCATTAAGGCTTACGTTATTGATAAATAGCCCGCCGACGAAAAGGCATTCACCGGCAAATTGAGTTTCCGCCGTCGCGCACCCAAGATAGCAAGACATTCACCCGCCGAGGAACTCCCTATGTCTGCTGCCCCTGCCGCATCTCCTG
>DYPD01000072.1:0-18235 GCA_020720115.1 Thiomargarita sp.
AAATATTCAAATTCATCTAATTTTAAACTTGTCATGCTTATAAATAACTCTGGTTGGTAGTGGTGCAATAAGAATGGTTTTGTCACGATAGAACGCGGCTTCCAGGCATAAATATCATCCTATATGCACCACTACCAACCATATTTTTACAGTATCAGGGGTTACTGGAAAAACGCTGCCAACGGGCAGAATCGTTGGTAGCGTTTTAATAGCGTTGGGCAGCCAATTTTCCGCATGAAAAAGCAACATGCTGATTTTGTTGGATAGTTACGCATTAAGTTTGGATAAATCGCTGGTTTTATCACAAAAATTGTTCGCTTTACCCTGCTGCAAAATTTTGCCTGATTTAGAGTGCTTTGATTTTAGTTTCTTGCGCTTGCAACTGCCCCAACGCCGCCTGCAACTCCGCCACCCGTGCTTGATCTTTGGCAACCACCTCGGCGGGCGCTTTGTCTATAAAACCTGGATTTGAAAGTTTAGCGGTGAGCTTGTCCATGTCTTTTTGAATTTTGCTCATTTCTCGTTCTAAACGCGCCAATTCAGCATTTTTATCAATCAAACCTGCCAGTGGAATGAGGATTTTCATTTTTCCCGCTAAAGCCATTGCGCATTCGGGGAGATTCTCTTGCGCGTTCAACCAATCAATGTTTTCTAGCCGCGCTAGATTCTTAATGAAAGCGGCATTGGTGTGTAAGCGACTTTGATCTTCCGCTGAACCATTTTGTAATAGAACCGGCAACAGCTTGCCGGGCGCGATGTCCATTTCGGCACGAATGCGCCGCACGCCCAGAATGATTTGTTGTAGCCAGGCAATTTCTTCTTCAGCAGATAAATCAATTTTATCGCTCTGTGCTTGAGGAAATGGCTGGAGCATGAGGGTGGCTACGTTTGAAGTGCCTTCGCCAATAACGCCCGCCAACGGCGCGACTTTTTGCCACAATTCTTCCGTGATAAAAGGCATGATCGGATGCAGCAAGCGCAGCAAGGTTTCGAGTACGCGCACCAAAGTACGGCGGGTGCCGCGTTGTATCGCAGGCGGCATATCGGCGTTGGTCAACACAGGCTTGGACAACTCCAAATACCAATCACAGTATTCGTTCCAGGTAAAATCATACAGTGCGCTTGCCATCAAATCGAAGCGATAATTGGCGTAATGCTTATTGACCTGCTCCTCAACGCGCTGCAAGCGCGAAATGATCCAGCGGTCGGCAAGGGTAAGCTCGACGGCTGATTTGCCATTCTCTGAGTCGCTCCCTTTGCCGCTCCCTGAGCTTGCCGTGCGCTGAGCTTGTCGAAGCGTCAAAGGGCGCGACGAAGAAGCGACCGACACGTCCTCGTTCACTTCGACAAGCTCAGTGAACGAGGACGAGTCGGTAGGCTCATGGCAGCGCAGCACATAGCGCGTCGCGTTCCACAGTTTGTTACAAAAATTGCGATAGCCCTCAATGCGCCCGGTATGAAAATTAATATCGCGCCCAGTCGTCGCCAACGCCGCAAACGTAAAACGCAGCGCGTCCGTGCCGTAAGCGTTGATGCCGTCGGGAAAATGCTTGCGGGTGATTTTCTCGATTTTTTTCGCCATTTCTGGCTGCATCAAACCCGTGGTACGCTTAGCAACCAGCGTTTCCAACTCAATGCCATCAATCAAATCCAGCGGATCCAAGACATTACCCTTAGATTTCGACATCTTATTACCGTCTTGATCACGCACCAAACCGTGAATATACACCTCACGAAACGGCACGTTTCCCATAAACTTCTGCCCCATCATAATCATCCGCGCCACCCAGAAAAAAATGATGTCAAACCCCGTAATCAACACACTGGTAGGATAAAAGGCTTGCAGCCGCTCAGTATTCTCAGGCCAACCCAGCGTAGAAAAGGGCCACAACGCCGACGAAAACCAAGTGTCCAGCACATCCGTATCCTGCCGCAACGCATCGCCCACAGGAATCTGATATTTTTGCCGCACATCCGCCTCCGAATACCCCACATACACCGCGCCCGCCTCATCATACCAAGCAGGAATACGATGCCCCCACCAAATCTGCCGCGAAATACACCAATCCTGAATATGTTCAAGCCATTGAAAATACGTTTTCTCCCAATTCTCAGGGATGAACTTAATCTGCCCCTCACGCACCACACGCAACGCCGGCTCAATAATCGCCGTCCAACCGCCCGCGCGCCCGTCAGCTTGCACCTTGCGCGTCAAATCCACAAACCACTGATCCGTCAAATACGGCTCAATCACCGCCTGACTACGGTCGCCACGCGGCACCATCAACTGATGCGGCTCAACCTTCACCAACAAACCCAACGCCTCCAAATCCGCCACCACACGTTTTCGCGCCACATAACGATCCAAACCACGATATTGCTCAGGCGCGTTCTCATTCAATTTTGCATCAATCGTCAACACATTAATCATCGGCAAATCATGACGCTGCCCGACGGCATAATCATTATGATCATGCGCCGGCGTGATTTTCACACACCCCGTCCCAAACGCCTGATCCACATACGCATCCGCAATGATCGGAATCGCCCGCTGAGTCAACGGCAAATCCAAGGTCTTACCCAACATCCCCTGATACCGCTCATCATCAGGATGCACCGCCACCGCCGTATCCCCCAACAACGTCTCCGGGCGCGTCGTCGCCACCACCACCGACCCGCTACCATCCGACAGCGGATAACGGATATGCCACATAAAACCGCTCTCCTCCTCAGCAACCACCTCCAAATCCGACACCGCCGTGTGCAACACCGGATCCCAATTCACCAAACGCTTACCCCGATAAATCAAGCCCTCATCAAACAAACGCACAAACACCGCCTTCACCGCCTCCGACAAACCCGCATCCATGGTAAACCGCTCCGTCGCCCAATCCACCGACGCACCCATACGACGCAACTGCCGCGTAATCGTACCGCCCGACTCAGCCTTCCACGCCCACACCCGCTCCACAAACGCCTCACGCCCCACCTCATGACGACTCAAACCCTGCGCCGCCAACTGCCGCTCCACCACATTCTGCGTCGCAATCCCCGCGTGATCCGTACCCACCTGCCACAAGGTATTCTCCCCCTGCATACGGTGATAGCGCGTCAACATATCCATAATCGTATCCTGAAACGCATGACCCATATGCAAAGTCCCCGTCACATTCGGCGGCGGAATCATAATGCAATAAGGCGCATCCCCCGCGCCCGCCTCGCTCCCTGAATTTACCGTGCGCTGAGCTTGCGGTGCGCTGAGCTTGTCGTGCGCTGAGCTTGTCGTGCGCTGAGCTTGTCGAAGCGTCAAAGCGTCGAAGCGTCGAAGCGTCGAAGAACGCGGCGCAAAATAACCGCCGCTCTCCCAAACCTGATACCAATACTGCTCAATAGCCTGTGGGTTATAAGTCTTATCCATAGCTGAAAATCCGTGTCCTTATTAATCTTATCAATGGGTTAATCATCAAAGCGTTAGGATATAGCGAAATCACCCACAGGCAAAGCGATTCGTTACGATAAGCGCGGGGGGAATAGAAAAGCTTTACTCATGCGGCGTGGAACGCCCGCACGAGAAAAATTGACGCAGTTTATTGGACAAGAGTTTTCGGTTATAATTTTCTCGTGCCAGCATCCTACGCGGCATGGTGATCTGCGTGTTCTGCGAGTCGCACAGAGCTTCGGAATTGCTCATGTGGTGTGGACATCTGCACGAGTAAAACCCAGCCTACGAGCTTTAATACCCGCCCTTAAAGAAGTGTTACTAATACGGAGAAATAAAAATGAAATTTCGTTTTTTACCCCATGCAATTTGTTTAACTAGTAGTCTATTATCTTTAAATGCTTTTGCAAATGATTGCAGCATTAATGGTGGTAGCGGGCTGTTTAATATGCAAATTTGCGTCCACAATACTGATAGTTTTTCATCTGAAATGAATATGAATCCCACAGGTGATTATAAATATACTAGAAACTACAATACTATTGATCAAATGATTGATCAGTTTGATGTTGACAAAATTCAACAAGATTTGGCTTCTGCCGGATATATTTTTAATCGAGATATATCACCTGTTATTTTGGCTGTTGATTTAAGGGGATTAAATGTTCGTGCTGAATTTGCAGAAAATTCAAATGTGCTTAGATTTACTGTAAAAAATGCGAATGGTGAACTTGTTGATGATTTGAGTTTTGGAAAAATGTCTACAAGTCGTGATAGCACGATTGACGAATTAGAAGATTACTTAAAGAAAGACGGCGATAAAATTCTTAATGCATTAGCTGCATCATCTCCTGTTGGCACAGTTGTTGGTAATACACTCAGTTTGGCAAATCAGCAAATACAAAATGATTTTGAAACTGCAACAGTGAATGCCTCAGATGTTGGGCAGACATTTGGTTTAGGTGCGCGTTTTGGTCAATACCGGCAAGGTGGACATGATATAACTCATCTTTATTTACCATTAAGTTATACTTTTGATCTAAAAAAAGCCACAAACTTACTTTGAAGTTACCTGTATCACATACCGCCGTAAAAGACACAGCGTCTTATTCTATAGGGTTTGGTGCAAACTATACTTATCCTGTTAATGACTCTTGGTCTTTAACACCAGGCTTGAATTACGGTATAGCGGGTTCAGAAGAGCTTGGTGATGTTGGGCAAGTTGTTTCAGGTACATTAACCAGTAATTACAAGTTTTATCTAGGTAGACGCAATGGTGAAATATCTCTTGCTAATATGATTGGTTATTATCAAACTTTACCATTCAAAATTGGTGAAATTGAGGCTAATTACAATATTTCCAATGAAGTATTACGTAACGGTTTAATGTATTCTAAACCATTAAACTTTAGTCTATTTGGGTATAAAACCAGTTTAGGTGTTTATGTTAGTGATACACGCTTATTTGGTGATAATCTCTATATTGAACAATATAATGAAGTAGGGGTTTCTCTATCACCAACTAAGTACACTGATACTCAAACACAAAATCTTTATGGTTTAGTGTTAAATTATTTATTTTCTAGTGATGATGCAAATGGCTTTAGTTTTCAAGCATCTTACTCATTTTAGCTGCTAACTAAAAGCGGGCAATATATTAGCCCGCGTAGATACCGTCTCCCCCGTCAAGCCCTATTGATCGAGAAAAGTTAATTTCTCGCTCCCACGCTCCAGCGTCAATGCCATTTTCTTGCTCCCACGCTCCAGCGTGGAAGTGTCTATCTCGTCGCTCCAGCGGCGAGCATCCGTGAAGCGAGTAGCCCGCATGAAGCAACGCACAATGCAGGAAAAAGGAAAAACCAATGAGCATCCATTCAAGCTGTCCACATTGTCATAATACTCGCGGGTCAAGGTTTACAACCTTGACCCGAATGTTTTTCTTACTCCCACGCTCCAGCGTGGGAGTGTCTATCTCGTCGCTCCAGCGGCAACTCGCGGGTCAAGGTTTGTAACCTTGACCCGAACGTTTTAACTAACTGCGAGTTATTTAAAACATTTGGGTGCAGGTTTCAAACCTGCACCCGCGATTCGAGGCTGCAAAAGAACTCTCGCGGGTCAAGGTTTACAACCTTGACCCGAATGTTTTTCTTACTCCCACGCTCCAGCGTGGGAGTGTCTATCTCGTCGCTCCAGCGGCAACTCGCGGGTCAAGGTTTGTAACCTTGACCCGAACGTTTTAACTAACTGCGAGTTATTTAAAACATTTGGGTGCAGGTTTCAAACCTGCACCCGCGATGGATTATTGGAGGGCGCGAACATGAGAGAGCATTACGATTTTTCCACTATGCAGGGGCGTAAAAACCCTTTTGCCAAGCAGTTGCAAGAGCAGGTCACGATGAATCTGGACAAGGAAACCGTGGCATATTTCAAGGCACTGGAAGCAGAAACCGGCATTCCTTACTCAAGCCTAATTCATTTATATTTGCGCGATTGTGCGCTTCACCATCGCAAGCTCAAGCTGGAGTGGACAGCAGCTTGACCTCTGCAACGGATGCCATCTCTTTAAGAGATGGCATCCGTTATTTATCAACCAAAGAACCAGCACGGTAGGATGGGTTTCGGCGCGTTATGGCTCATACAAATATCAAAATTCACGTCGCGCCTCTACCCATCCTACAACTGGACAACTTCTCCCTAAACATTGCCACCCTACCCGAAGCCGCCCCGACAAGCCGCGATTAAAAATACGCTGATAGTTGCAGATGGTGCTAAGACTAAGCGGGAAGAAAAAAGCTGTGAGCGGTTTAGCTAAAGCATTATGTGATGCTGTCTAGCTTATCTAGCAAAGGACGTAGCCGTTCAATGGCACTTAAATTGATTTGAATGGCTAACAGGCGTTGTGGTTTTTGTTTTTCGTTCCAGGCGCAAGTGCCATAGAGTAGCATCCAGATGTAATATCCTTCTTTATGTTTGCAGCGAAATAAAGGATGAAATTCCGAGAGTTTCTTTTCTAAATAGCCTTTGAGTTTATCCATAAATACCGGGTAGTCATCAGGATGGATGCGGCGACGTAATTCATCGGGATGATTGCCTAATTCTTCTAGGGCATATCCTAGGGTGCGTTTCCAGCGTACTGAGAAGTAAATTTCGTTGTTGTTTAAGTCCCAATCCCATAAGCCATCGTTGGCATCTTGTTCTACTAGGCTTAAACGTTCGCGGCTTTGTTCTAATGCGCTTTCGGCTTGACGGCGTTCGGCTATTTCTTCTTTAAGCTGTACTTCGCTGGCTTGTAGTTGTTGCGATTGTAGGGATAATTCTTGTTCTAGGATGGTGCGGTATTCTAGTCCGATGGCTTCTAGTTGTTTTTGTGCGGTAATGTCTTTGCTGGCGCCGCGAAAACCTATCAGGCGATGATCTTCGTCTAAGATGGGTACGCCGTTGCTTTGTAAATAGACTGGATGTCCATCTTGATGCCTGAGTGTGCATTCTATATCTACAATGCACGCTTGTACTTGCAATAAGTTGCTTAATTGTTCTTCGTACTGTGTTGCTTCTCTAACATCCATGAATTGAAAGGGTGTTCTGCCTAGCACTTCTTCGACTTGATAGCCCAGTAGTTCTACAGTGCGCCCGGAGCTGTAAGTGAAGCAGAAGTGTCGATCCATTTCCCACGCCCAGTCGGATAAACTCATGACCATGTCGTGAAAGCGGAGTTCTGAGCGACGGAGTTCTTGATTGCGTTTGGCTAACGCATTTTCTGCTTGGCGCCTTTCTTCGATTTCTTTTTGTAACCAGTCATTTTGTACTTGTAGCTTTTTGCGTAAGCGACTGATGGTTAAATGGGTGTTGAGGCGTGCTAGGAATTCTTCTTTTTGGAAGGGTTTGGTGACGTAATCTACTGCGCCTAGACTCAGTCCTTTGATTTTGTCTACTGTGTCTGCCAGGGAGGTCATGAATATCACGGGAATATCTTGCGTTTGCGGATTTCTTTTTAAGCGACGGCAGGTTTCAAAGCCGTCAATTTCCGGCATCATGACATCCAGCAAAATAATGTCAGGGGTGTATTTTTCGACTTTTACTAGGGCTTCTACGCCATTGTTGGCGGTTACTAGGTCGTAATGGGGGGCATTTTCTGTCAAGTAATCTGAAAATGCCATGAGATTGGTGATGCTGTCATCTACCAATAACACTATTGCTTTGTCGTGTAAGTCGTTCATAGGTGTTCCGTCAGACCTGTTTTGTACGATGCGAGTCTAGGTGTGTGCCGTCTGTCTTTTTACCCGTGCCATTGGACTGAGCTTGCGGCTTTCTGGATTAGGAGAGTAAGCTAAAATCTTTCTATCGTCCTGCATTTATGGTTCGGAGAGGGGAGTTTCTGCATTGAGATGCAAAAGCGACGCACATATTGCGCATCTGTGTAATGGGTATAAAAGGTGCTGTATCTCGTTGCGATGACTCTCACCTGTGCTGATCTTTCCTCTGTTTGGTAATAAAAGGCTGCATTTTTATGGATTCTAAACCTTCAAAGCGAGCATTATCATGATCATATCTTACCGTTTTCTCCTATTATCTCAATTTTTGGCGGGCTATTTGGTTTTTTTCAGTCTGGCAAGTTTTGCTGCTGGTGTGAGTTACGAGTCTTACCCTGAAGCGCGGCGTGGGGTTTTTATCACTACGACAGCGTTGGGACAACCCGGCACTAGCGGTATTCAGTTTATAGAAACCGGCACGCAAGATTTCGTTGTCCAGACGGATGCGGTGCTATTGGATGGCGCTCAAGCCAATGAATTTAGGGTTAAAACGCCACTGCCTTTAGTGGTTAAAGAGGGCGGTGCGCCGCAAATTCTGGAAATTGAATGTACGCCGACGCAAGAGGGGATACGCACAGCAACGTTGCGACTGCTGAGCAATGAACCCAATCAGCCTCAATTAGCCTATCCACTGGGCTGTGTTGGTAATTACAAATTGCGCCCGGAATTGGCTTTTTTTCCGCTGTTAAACAGCGGCTTACGATTTCCGCAGACGCAGCCTGGCAAATCCAGCCATACTTGGCTTAGCCTGTTAAATGCGGGCGCAAACGGCACTACTGTTGAGGTTTCTAGTGTGCAAATCAGTGGCGCTCATGCGCCGGATTTTGTGCTAAAGCTGCTAGACAGCACTGCTACGCCTTTGACCTACGACGATGCGCAACTGTTGCCAGCACAAAATTTTGCCCTGCCAGGCAAACAATTTCCGCGTCAATTGCGGCTCGATTGTACGCCCAGCGCCTTGGGTGAACGCACGGCAACCCTGTCTTTTAGCAGCACTGATCCCAATTTTCCGCGTCTGAGTTATCCCTTAATCTGCCTGAGCGGTACGGCAGTCGCGCCCAGTGATATTTTGTTGAGTAATACACAAATAACCGAAGGTGATGGCGCGGACACTTTGGTCGGTGTGCTCAGCACCTTAGATGGCAATGTAGGGGATACCCATACTTACGCGCTGCTACCCGACAGTGCGCCGCTGTTCCAAATTGCCACCAGCACCAGTAGCAGCGGAATCAGCAGTCGTTTAATGCTAAAAGAGATTGCTCGCTACGATGCGGCAAATCCCTTTTACCAGGTACACCTCAGCAGCACCGACAGCAGCGGCTTGACGTTGGATAAACGCTTTAATATTGAGGTGTTATCTAAAGTCAAGTTTGATGCCGAAGTCTACAGCCAAACGCAACTGGTGAATACGGTGGATAATTCCGAAACCTTTCGTTTAATCGGCATTGTGCAGCCGTCGCCCGCGCATGTGGGGCAGCACGCCCGGATTGAAGTGCTGTATGTGTATACTGATTTGCTAGGGAATAGCGTGCATTTACCAGCCATTCTCATCAAAAACGGTATTTTAGAAAGCAATATGCGCTTTGATTTATTCAAGGGCAGCCTGCTGTATTTGCCAGGACAAATCGAAGTTAAACTCAGCTATACCTTGGATTCTGGGGAAGTCCGTAGCGATCTAGCCAAAGTGTTGACGGTTAAGCCCAACACGCCACCGCAAGACATCCGGCTAGAAGGGCAAAAGGTTACGGAAAACAGTCCAGTGAATACGCTGATTGGTACGTTGAGCACAGTAGATGCCGATAGGGGGGATAGTTTTGTGTATGCACTGATGAATAACCCAGGACAGCCGTTTGGTTATTTCCAGATTGTTGGCAATGAGTTACGCATGGCAAACAGCTTTCCGGTCAATTTTGAAGACACGCGAAGCTTAAACATCAAAGTGCGCAGCATTGACGCTAACGGGGCGTTTTTCGATAAGGATTTTGTCATTGAGGTGGTCAATCAAATCGAAGCCCGCATCAGTGGCGAACTGTTCAGCGCAGGTGTGCTCTTGCCTAAAGTGTCGTCAACGCCTGTGACTGTGTACGGCGACCGTCCTTTAACCTTGAACGCCCGCATTTTGCCTGAACCCAGCCATATCGGTAAAACTGCGGAAGTGTTTTATGAGGTTGCCCTGACTTCGCCAGACAGTGTCTTACTGCAAAATCGCGTTGTGTTAAAGAGCAGCGTGAGTCTGCGTGAGCGCATGGATTATGCCGCCTTTACCAATATACGCGCCGATTTGTCGGGCGCGGTGCAGATCAAAATTGGCTATCGCTTGCTGGATACCGGGGAAGAGTTTAGCGAACAGGTAGCAAACTTGGATTTGCAAGCAAAAACACCTTTGCAAGAAAGCTGGACTAAACTGGCGCAACCCTTATGTAGCGCCGCCTATCGCCAGCCAGAAGTGCTCGACTTGAACGCACATCCAGAGACTTATCAGGGGACAAACACGCTGTTAGAGCAAATCAATGCCCTTCCGTTGCTGAAAGAGGCTGGCTTGCTGGCGCAACAAGACAAGCTTACTGGACAGCTCTTGGTCGAGGTCAATCAACAACGTCTGGCGTGGTTGCCGCTGTTGCTGCAAGCCAACGACACAGCAGACACCAGTGCAGCAGTGACTCTGGGAACGCGCAATAGTTTGCGCATACGTTTGGCAGGACCACCGGCTTTGCAATTGATTGCTCAACCCGCCACAGATGACCTTTGCGCTCTGCAAACGGCGCTCAGTCAGCAAGGTTTCACGCAATTGCAGGTACAAAACAGCGGCGATATTCAGATAGGCAACGCCAGCGAAATTTTCAGCTTACGCCCTGACCTTACCACGACGGCAAGCAGCAACGCCACAGCGGGCTTTTTCCCACAAAATGATGGCACTGCTTTGTTGGTGTACCGCGACGCGCAAAGCACGCTCAAGCAGCAAGTGTTTTACGCCACGCCTGTTTGGGGAGAAGCATTACTTGCCGCTGTCGAAAACGGGCTATTTGAATCACCCATACACCTGAGTTTTGACTTGAATGCCAAGCACTATCGGGTTATACCTGCACTCAAGGCAACCCGCGGTACGCAGGCAACACTAACGCCAGTGCAGATTAGCCATGCTGGCGATCTCAATGCCGATGGCATAGAAGATTTAAGTGTGCAGTACCCCAATGGTGACAGGCAGGTATTTTACGCAGTGACCCCTTAACGAGCGGTTGTTGCACTCCTTAAAAAAACCAAAAGCTGACCGGTTATAAACGCCGGTCAGCTTTATTTTTGTAGCCCTAAACCGCAAAATCTATCGCACCCATTCACAGCAAACGAGGACACCAGATGACGCAGGTACTTATTGTCGGACACAGCGGCGCGTTGAACAAAGGCTGTGAAGCATTGGCGCGTTCCACCATTGACATCATCAAAAGGCACATCGCCCCTAGCCGCATTGATTTGATTTCCGAAAACCCACAGGCGGATCGCAGCAATTTTGGCGAAGATTTACCCGATGTGCATCTACATCCGGCGCATTTGAACCCATTACACAAATATTCCTGGGGCTGGTGGCGGCACAAATTCAACGTCAAACTCGCGCAAAAGCGCCATCCCGGCTTGCCGATGTACCACACACAGCAACACAAGGCGCTGTACCAAGCAGCAGATATTATCATCAGCATTGGCGGCGATACCTTTTCGGATGATTACGGCTTACCCATTGAAGTCTTCGGCGAACTGTATCAAGCCAAACAAGTCGGCGCCTTTACCATGATTTGGGCAGCCTCCATCGGTCCTTTCAAAGATGAAAAAATGGCGCAACACTGGGCGCAAGCACTGCGCCACATCGCCCTCATCGGCGTGCGGGAAAACAAAACCCTAGAATACCTGCGCACCCTGGGCGTAAGCGACAATGTATACCGGGTTGCCGACCCTGCTTTTTTACTGCCACGCCACGCAGCCCCGTTAGTCAAAACCCCCAACAAGCGCGTCGTTGGCTTAGGTATGAGCGGCTTAGTCTCGCGCTACGGCGCAACGCAACAAAGCTACATCGCAGCCTTCCTGCAATTTGCCGAACAACTGCTAGAAGATGCCCACACCGAAATCTGGCTCGTCGCCCATGTCATCGCCGAAGGACACAACGACGCTGAAGTCTGCCGCCAACTTGCCGATAGCCTCCAGCAACCAGAGCGGGTCAAACTCATAGAACCCGCCTATAATGCGTGCGAAATCAAAGACGTCATCGCCCAATGCGATTACTTTATCGGCGCACGCACCCACTCCACCATCGCCGCCCTGTCCAGTGCTGTCCCCACCTTAAGCATCGGTTACAGCGTCAAAGCCGTCGGCATCAACGAAGACCTTTTCGGGCATAGCCACTATGTGCTCCCCATTCAAGAGGTAAACTTGAAAAACCTCAGCGACAAATTCCACTTGTTAGTAGAACGCCGAGCAGAAATCATTCAACATTTGCATACACGGCTACCCAGCATTCGAGCAATGTCTGAACGCAGCGGCGTTGAATTAGCCAAAGCCTATCAAGCGCGTTTAAGCAACAGCAACCAATAAGCTGAGGAAAACACCATGCAAAATTTCAGTCTGGAAACCCATATTGGCGCTGACGGGATTCTGCACTTAGATTTACCGATTGCCGTCAAGAATACCGATATACGAGTCACAGTCGTGTGTAAGCCGCTTAAAACAGCCGATAGCACCACTGCGGATTTTTCCGGGCTGTGGGCAGCATTAGCTGAATTTCCCAAGGATTTTATGGCGCAGGGACGCGAACAGCCCACCATGCAAGAACGAGAAAGCCTGCTTTGATGCGTTATTTACTGGATACCAATATTTGTATCTACCTCATCAAATGTCGTCCAGAAAGCGTTCTGGCACGTTTTAACGAATTATCCGCTGGTGATATTGGCATTTCGTCAGTCACGGTATACGAAATGGCTTACGGCGCAGGAAAAAGCAGCAATATCTCCAAAAGTTTGCAAGCTTTACATCATTTTCTTGCTCCTTTAACTGTTTTGCCATTTGATAGCGAAGACGCATATGAAGCCGGAAAAATCCGTGCAGCACTCGCCAAAGCCGGACAACCCATTGGTCCATATGATTTACAAATCGCCGGACAAGCAATGCGGCGAAATTTAACCTTGGTGACAAACAATATCAGCGAATTTGAGCGTGTTGCAGAATTGAATTTGGAGAATTGGGTATGAAAATTCGGCAAGATTATCTCGTCAATTTACCCCGACACAACGCCCTAACTTCTTCCCAAACTCATTCTAGTCATAAGCATTCTACGCAGACCTACAGGATATTGAACATCTGCTCAGTTTTCTGGAATCGTAAATATCGGGATTTGTATTCAATTAGGTCACCTCAATAAAAATAACACCGAGTTAAACTTCATGGCAATGCAGAAAGTTTTTAACACGGGTATTGAAGAGTTTCATCAATTGCGTAGCGATTTGTTGAATAAAGTGCTGCTTTGGGTGGCGTTAGTTGCTTTGCCGGAACTCTTGTTGCTGTTGTTACGAGCCAGTTGTGTAGGTTCTCAACCCATTATGTTGACGCAACTGAGTGTGCTTGGCTTGTTTTGGTTGGTGGTGTTTGGGCGCAAACATCTGCGCTATCTGTGGCGCATTTATTTGCTTTTGTTCATGCTCTGGAGCACGGCTTTTGTGTTTCTGGCGTATCTAGGTCCGATGGCAGACAGCAAAGTGTTTCTGGTGGCTTTACCTTTGTTTGCCATGTTGTTTTTAGAAGGACGTGCGGGCTGGTGGGTGGTATTGGCGGTGTTTCTTAGCTATGTTTTTTTGGGCGTGGCGGCAACGCAAAACTGGCTGGGATTTGCGGTGGATTACCATGAATATGCGCATCACCCGCTGCCTTGGTTGCTGAGTATTTGGAATATCAGTGCTTACAGCGCCATTATTGCTTATGTTATTTGGCAGATGATGCGTTACTTGCACGGACGCTTGCAGGTGGTGGTGCAAACCGAGCAATTATTGCGCGAATTAGGCGATAGTATTCCCGACGGCGCTATCTACCGCTTGCGCTTTCATGCGGATGGGCGGCGAGATTTTCCCTATTTTAGCGCAGCCTTTGCGCAAGTTTTCGGCATTGATACCCAACGCGTCCAGCAAGATGGTAAGGCGCTGTATGAGAAAGTGCTCGCGCAAGACTTGGAAGTGCTGGAACGCCTAGAAGTGATTTCCAGGCGCGATCTCATGCCCTTGGAACATATGTTTCGCCTGTATGACCGGCAAGGGCGCATCCGCTGGGTGCATTGCCGCGCCATGCCGCAACCAGACGCTGAAGGCGGCATTGTTTGGAATGGCGTGTTACTCGACGTCAGTGAACGCAAAACTGCCGAGCAGCAATGTCAGCGTAGCGAAGCCCGCTTGCAACAGATTATTGACAGCCTGCCGGTTGGTGTCGGCGTGATTGATAGCGAGCACCATATTTTAATGGTTAATCAACGCTTTACCAGTATGTTTGGGTATCGCGCTGAAGACATTCCAACGATTAATGCCTGGGCGGAAGTCTCTTATCCAGACCCGGAATATCGTAATAAAACACTCCAGCAGTGGCGCAATGATGTAGAAAAAGCCATTGCCAAACAACGCGAAACCCCTACCCGTGAATATCAAGTCATTGCCAAAAACGGGCACGCTCACCAGGTAGAAGTGACTTTATCGCCAGGGTTGCAAGAGCATGTCATCTGCTTTGTAGACATCAGCACACGCCGCCAAGTCGAAGCCAGCCTACACATTTACCAGCAAATGGTGTCATCCACCAGCGACATGATGGCGTTTCTGGATTGCAATTTTGTCTACCAAAAAACCAACCTTGCCTATGCGAAAAACTGGAGGCATTCTTCCGGCGAAATGCTGGGCAAGTCCATTGACGAGGTGCTAGGGCAAGCAGTCGCCGATCAGCTACGTCCATATTTGCAAAGCTGCCTGCGCGGCAAAACCGAGCGTTTCCAGATGTGGCGCACTTTCCCCCGCGTAGGCAAACGCTTTGTTGATGTGGTTTACACCCCCTACCGAGAAACCCAGAATAATATCAGCGGCGTTACCGCCAGCGTGCGTGATCTGACCGAGCTACAGCAAGCACGCGACGCCTTACAGCAAAGTGAAGTGCGTTATCGCAGTTTATTTGAAGCAGCAGGCGATTTAATTTTTGTACATCCGCTGACCACGCTGGAAAATTCTGGGCGCTTTATTGAAGTCAACCAGATTGCTTGCGATACCCTGGGCTATAGCAAATCCGAATTATTACAGCGCAGTCCCTTGGATTTGCTGGGTGCAGAAAACTTCTCGAAAGTGAACCAAGAAGCCGACAAGTTGCGGCGCGATGGCTACTTACTGTTTGAAAGAGAAGTGTATACCGCACAAAACGAGGTGTTGTGTCTGGAGTTTCATTCGCGCATGTTTGAATTGCAGGGTGAACCCATGATTCTATCCCTGGCACACGACATTAGCCGCCGCAAACAGGCGGAATACGAACTGCAACGTCTGACCGAATTGCTCAAAGACACGCAAAACATGGCACAAATCGGCGGTTGGGAATTAGACATCAAAACCGGTCAAACGCACTGGACAGAAGGCATTTACCGCATTTACGAATTGCCCAAGAGCTTTGTACATACACAAGACAACGGGCTGGAATATTACCACCCGGCAGATCGCCCCGCCTTGCAAACGGCGCTAGACAAAGCTATCAGCGAAGGCAAGAGCTTCGATTTAGAATGCCGCCTCACCTCAGCCGAAGGGCGGCGGCGCTGGGTGCGCGTGATTGGCAAGGCGCTGTGGGAAGCGCAGCAAATTGTCAAAGTACATGGCGCACTGCAAGACATCAGCCAGCGCAAACATTATGAGCAAACCCTCAGACAGCAGGAACAACGCCTACAATTTGCCCTCAAAGCCGCGGGCGCTGGGACTTTCTACTACGACTTTGAACAAGACTACAACACCTGGGATCAAGGCAGCCTCGATATTTTCAGCGTGCCACCACACACCTGGGATGCCAGCTTAAACGGCTGGATCAAGTGCATACACCCCGAAGACAAAGATACTGTAAAGTTGAGCTTGAAAAACATGCTATCTAACCATGAGGACGTGTTTGAACACGAATACCGCATCGTGCATCCCAACGGCGAAGTGCGCCATGTGCGCACCCCCTGCTATCGCGTGCGTGACGCCCAAGGCAACGCTATCGGCATCAGCGGACTGCATTTTGACATCAGTGAACAAAAACTCACCGAACTCAGACTGCGCCACTCCCGCGAACGCCTGCGTTTAGCCACCGCCGCTGGCGGTATTGGCACTTGGGAATGGCGCTTAAGCGATAACAGCCTGGTATGGGACGAACAAATGTTCAACCTGTACCGCAAACCAACCCTCTATTACAGCTTTCCCTACGCAGACTGGATTAACGCCATTCACCCAGAAGACCGCAGCGCCATAGAAACACAATTACAAAAAGCGCTTGATGCCCAATTACCACGCTTTGCCGCACAATTTCGCATTCTCTGGGCAGACGGCAGCGTGCGCTACCTACAAGCCAACGCCGAATTGCGTAATGCCGAAAACAGCAGCAAAGCCGTGCGCATGTTAGGCGTCAGTTGGGATGTTACCGCGCAAAAACACAGCGAAAGAGAAATCATCCAAGCCCGCGAAGCGGCTGAAGCCGCCAACCACGCCAAAAGCGTCTTCCTCGCCAACATGAGCCACGAACTGCGCACGCCGCTCAACGCCATCATGGGCTACGCCCAACACCTTGAAAAAAGGTCAGATTTACCCAACGCACAACGCAACATGGCAAACAGCATCTATCGCAGCAGCGATTACCTGCTCACCCTCATCACCGACATCCTCGACCTCGCCAAAATCGAAGCCAACCGCCTAGACATCATCCCCGCAGCCTGCGATCTCATGCCCTTCATCCAAAATCTAAGCGATGTTTTCAGAATGCGCGCCGAACAAAAGCACATAGGCTTTAGCCTCCGCATCGCCCAAGACTTACCCGCTTGCGTCGAAATAGACGAAAAACGCCTGCGGCAAATTTTAATGAACCTACTCAGCAACGCCGTCAAATTCACCGAACACGGCGAAGTGCGCCTAGACATCCGCTACCAAGCCCAAAGCTTGCACATAGTCGTAGAAGACACCGGCATCGGCATTGCCGCCGAACAACAAAACACCATTTTTGAACCCTTTCAACAAGCCGGAGAATCCCGCTACCGCGCCCAAGGCACCGGACTCGGCTTAGCCATCTGTCGCAAACTCATCAGCCTCATGCAAGGACGCCTCAGCCTAGAAAGCCACCCCGCGCAAGGCAGCCGCTTTAGCCTACAACTCCCTGCGCCCCCCTCATTTAACCGCGCCAGCAACCAACCGCCACACAACCAAACCCCCGTAAGCTATCGCAGCCTCAGCAGCGAACACACCCTACACATCTTGCTGGTAGACGATGTTAAAGACAACCGCAGTATGCTACGCACCCTCCTAGAATCCCTCGGTTTTGGCATCCAAGAAGCCAACAGAGGAGAAGCTTGCCTCGCCTTAGTAAAACAATGGCGTCCCGACCTTATTTTGCTCGATTTACGGATGCCCGGCATTGACGGCTTAGAAACCGCACGGCGTTTACGCACCCTACCCGCCATGACAAATCTACCCATCATCATGGTTTCCGCCAGCGTATTTGCCGAAGATCAAGCCAAAACCCTCGCCGCCGGATGCAACGCCTACTTAGCCAAACCCATTCAAACCCAGTTGCTCTACCAACTTCTACAACAATACCTGCCTTTACAATGGATTTACGCCCCCAGCACCGACATTTCTTTTCAACCCACAGCCGCCAGCGCCACAGAAAAACTCCCCACAGCCGCAGCAGAACAACTACTACAGTTACTCAAAGCCGGCAACATCAACCAAATCAAAGAATATCTACAGACATTGCAAACCACTGGAAACTACCCCGTACTCCTGTCTCGCCTGCAAGAACAATTACAGCGTTTTCAATTACAAGACATGCGCTCCTTAGTACGCACTTGCCAAGAAAAAACCGAACCATAAACCCCAGCTCGCCTGTGGTGATTAAGGCTGTGGCGGGGGCAGGGCATTTTGCTTAAGTCTGCTATAAATCACCACGCTCGTAAGCAAAATAGTGCCAACGGTTTTGCTGTGTTTCCACAGCACCTCCCATTCAACTCTTGTGCTTTAGAGAGTTAATCGTTGGATTCTTCTAAGCATTTAGCCTGAATATAGCCTTCTTCTTCTGCAGTAGATACATACCACCAGGTATTGTTTTCAATTTCCAATAACTCGACTTCTTCACCTTTTTTCAACTCAGCAACAACCTCTGAATTACGGGTGGCTTCATCATACAGTTTAGCGTTTTTAATGAGCACATAATATTCAGAAGCATCCTCTTCATCCTCTTCATCCTCTTCATCCTCTTC
>DYPD01000072.1:18335-19765 GCA_020720115.1 Thiomargarita sp.
CATCCTCTTCATCCTCTTCATCCTCTTCATCCTCTTCGTCTTCTTCGTCGTCGTCGTATTCCTCATCATCATCTATTTGCCATTCTTGTACTAGAGCATCAATGAAATCCTCTTCACCTTCTTCCAGAGCATCTGAGCCTACTACTTCAGTCAGACTATTAACAATACTGGCAAGCATGGCTTGTGATAAATATTCACCCAACAGGCTGACAGATTCTTCTAACAACAGCTCATTGCCAAGTTGTGCTTGTACTCGGCGCAAAAGTTTTTTCACCTGAGTTGCTACACCTAAAGCCTCTATCACTTCAGTCAAATACTGACTAATTTCGTCTAATTCTTCTTCACTGAGGTCTTCATCTGCATTGGCAGCAGTGAGAAAAATCAATGCTAAGCGAAACTCAATCGGGTAATCACCCATTGCATCGAGCATATCACTGTAATCTTCTTCAGACATTTCGGCTAATTCGGTATCAAAATCACCGATAATAGAGTCTTCATTCCCCCAATAGCTGTCTTCATTAAAGGCGATGTTTTCTAGTTGACGAATAATCCAGCTATCACCATCGTTGAATTTTTTATTCATTAAGTAATCATAAGGGATATAGCAATAGCCAGAATCTCCCCATTGGCTACCCCAAGAATTGCGTACAATAAAGAGTTTATCTATATCAGAATAGCCTACGCATAACATAGCATGACCGCCATGTGATTCTCGTGCAGCTTCGCGTGGGGTGGGGGCAGGAATGACGCCTTTTTTGCGTTGCTTATCAAAGGATTTAAATAATGAAATGCCAAAGATAATGGGATAACCTTCGGCTAAACAACTTTTCCAAGCATTCAAATCAACTGGTACTAACTGCATATCTTCGACAATGAAATTTGCAGCTTCTGCATAAGCTTCTTCTGATGGTTCTTGATTGACTTTCTGTTGTTGAAAATCCCAGGCGCTTTCTGCACAAGCGCCGTATTTGCGTAAGCCTTCAATGGCATCGGCAATGAAACTGCCACGATCACCTTCAATATTGCCAAGATCGCGGGCATTGTAATAAATGAACAAGCGGCTGACATCATAATCCTGTCCGGTGTGCGTTTTTGCCAGGTATTCGTAAGCTCCTGCTACTGCATTAGCAACGCAGCTATTAGTATTTTGTTGGTTTTCAATGTTTGTCATGGCGGGGCGCAAATCTACTCGCGGCGGGAGTTTTTTGAGTTTAGCTGAAGCATAAGTTTTGTGGCTTTTGAGTTTTTCAGCAGAAAATTGATAGCCCAACAGGGTGCGTTCGCTACCGTCGCCATGCGTAATAGTAAATGCTTGCGTTTTCATACAAACTCCAGGAAAAAATGCGGGGAAGGGTTGGGTGTACTGTAGCAGTGGGTCATACGCATCAACTTAAGCCCGCGTCATTTTATCCCTCATGACGTCTGCGATG
>DYPD01000004.1 GCA_020720115.1 Thiomargarita sp.
TTGAATGTCGTTTGAGTTTGGTAGAGGTGTATGAGAAGGTGCTTGAGTAAAGGGTGCGTCAATAAAAAAGAAGGCGCAGAACACCCCAAGCCGTGCCGCGTGGAACGCCGACATGAGAAAACGCTGCTCACTTACACGGCGGCTTTACATATGTGCGGCAACGCACCGCCGAAAGGCAGGCAAATGATGTTGCGAAGAAGCATGATAAAGCTGTGCAAACACCTGCATCACATCAGGATACGCCGCCATATACTCCATCAAATGCGCGTACATTTGCGCATTCTGGATTTCCCCCGCTACGCCCAATTCACAATTTTCCCGCAGCGTTGCAGCAGGTGCGACCAAAGCATACCAGTTGTTGATCGGCATTGGCACTTGATAACGATAAAACAGCGGCGTAAGTGCGGCGATATGGCGCATTTCTGCTTCGATAATGTGGTTAAATGGCACGATATTACCAAAAATCTCCAAAATCCGTTGATACGAGGCTTGTGCGCGATATTCATCATATAAGCTCATTTGCAAAGCCTGATGTAGCAAGGGTATGGGGCTTTGAAAATCCAGATGTTTAGTCAATAAATACATGTTTTTCCTTTGCAAAGCCTGATGTAGCAAGGGTATGGGGCTTTGAAAATCCAGATGTTTAGTCAATAAATACATGTTTTTCCTTGAACTCTTCTAGGTTTGTACAACCTAGAAGAGAGTCTCTCGAGGCTTTTTATCTTGCCACCCAAGGCGCGATGTCTAAGCGTTCCTGTGCATTGAGGTGTTGCCATTCTTCCAAGGTATCGCGCAGATTTTCACACGCGGTTTGCAGCGCGACACTTGTTTCCGAATTTTCCGCCAAACGCGCTAATAACATGCCAGTTATCGCGCAAGATTGAGTGCAACCACTTAAAAAAGCACGGTTTAAGTGCAAAAAAATACCCGCAACCAAATCACTGTTTGAAATGTCTTGAGTTTGCATAAAAAATCTCCTGAGCCGAGTCGTTAAAGTTAAATAATAATAGTTATCATTCGTTGGTTTGGCAAGCGGTTTTTAAGCATGTTCATGGGCGTTGCGTAACTTCTCTCGTGCGAGTGATCCGTGCTGCATGAGCCGTTTCGCGCTCTGCACGAAAATGATGTACTTTTGCTATAATAGACTTGTTGCGCCTATAAAACAAGAAAAATCAATGTCTTATAAAAAGTGCTTTGGCTTGATGACTATGAAAAATCAATGGCTTAGCTGAAATCTGAAAAATTTGGAGTCAGTTATATTCTCGAACTCCGCATTTTTACTGGATTTATGTCGCAACAAGTCTAATATTACAGAATCTCAGACCCATTTTAATAATGATGTAAATTCCTCTAATAGAAATCTTGAACATGAATTAGAAAAATGCCAACTGGTGATTGAACAACAAGCCAAAGAAATTGGTTATCTAAAAGACATCATTGCATTACTCCAAAAACAGGCTTAAGCGGATGAACTTAACATGACCGACCAAGAACTTAGAGATTTAGTCGCCAGTATAGCTGTCGCACAAAAAGAGCTTGCTGCTGCACAAAAAGAAACTGACCGCCAGTTGCGTAAACAACTGACGGAATTAGGCAAACAAATTGGTGGTTTGGGAAATAAATTCGGACGTTTTACCGAAGGTCAGGCGTTTCCAGCGATGCGCAAGATTTTGCGGGAAAAATTTGCTATTGAAAACATCTTTCAACGGGTGGAATCTGCGGTATTTGACGAATACCAAGAAATTGATGTGTTGGCATATAGCAACGGTACACGCAATGAAGCTTTTGTAGTGGAAGTTAAAAGTTTTCTAAATGACCGTGATTTAGCGCAAGTCTTAAATATTATGGAAAAATTTCCGCGAGCTTTTCCTGAACATGCGAATAAAAAGCTGTATGGTATTGTGGCTTATGTAGAAGCGCCTAATCGAGAAATTCTGCAAAAAACCTTAGATGCCGGTTTATATCTGGCGGCGATTCATGATGAGCATTTTCGATTAACCGTGCCTAACGGTTTTCAACCTAAACAGTTTAATCCGTTGTTGAATGAATAATCTCATTATATTGTTCAGATCAACGAGTTCTATCAACTTCGCTGCGTAGCTTTACCCCCGCCATTGAATTGAGCAACACGCCGATGGTTGCGCCGTTGTGGAGTAGTGCGGATAGGACGGGGTTGAGCCAGCCAAACGCCGCACCCGCAATGACGGCGGTGTTGACTGTGGTGGAGACGTTGAAGTGTAGGCGGATGAGGTCTAGCGTTTGGTTGCTGAGGCGTTTGGCGTTGACGAGGGTGTGTAGGTGGTCGTCGAGGAGTACGATGTCGGCGGCGGCGCGGGCGAGGTCTGCGCCTTTGGGCATGGCGATGCCGACGTGGGCGGCAATCAGGGCGGGCGCGTCGTTGACTCCGTCGCCGATGAACGCGACTGTCTGTCCTTCGTCGCGTAGTTGTTTGACTACTTTGCCTTTGTCTTCGGGCGGGCAGTCGGCAAACACGCGGTCTATGCCAAGTTCGGCGGCGAGTGCGTCGGCTTTGTCTTGTTGGTCGCCAGTGAGCATGATGAGGTTTTTTACTCCAGCGGCGCGTAAATCTGCCAGCACTTGTTTGGCTTCGGGGCGCACGGAGTCGCGCAGTGCGAGCAGTCCGAGCGGTTTGCCGTCAAGCGCCAGATAAAGCAGGGTTTTGCCCGCACGTTCTAGGGCGTGGATGCTGCGATTGTGCGCCGCAAAAGAAACTTGTTGATGTTCTTCAAGAAAATGCCGACTGCCGATCACCACTTTTTGTCCATTGACTTGGGTGGTTAAGCCGTGCGCGACTAGGTAGTTGACATCTTCGTGTTCGATGTGTTGGAAGGCGTGTTTGCGGGCTTGCTTGACCACCGCGTCGGCGACCGGATGCGTGGCGTGTTCTTCGACAGAAGCGGCTAAGGACAGTAGTTGTGCTTCATTCCAGTGTTCAGCACCGAAGCTTTTGACGTTGGTCACTTCCAGTAAGCCAGTGGTCAATGTCCCCGTTTTGTCGAACACGAAAGTGTCCGCTTCGCCTAGGTTTTCAATGGCTTGCCCGCCGCGAAATAAAATGCCGTGCGTCGCGCCGCGATATAGGGCGGATTTGATGGCGACGGGTGTGCCAAGTTTTAGGGCGCAGGCGTAATCCACTAAAAACACCGAGGCGAGGCGGTCAAGATCGCGGGTTGCCGCATACACCAAGCCGCCTAAACCGAGCGTCAAATACACGCGCTGATTAGCTAAATCTTCGGCTAAACATTGGGTTTTGGACTGTTGTTGTAGCGAATTTTCAATAAATCGCGCAATTCTCGCCGTTGTCGTGTCGCTGCCGACGCGGGTGGCGAGTATGCGCAAACGCCCTTCTTCCAGCACCGTGCCAGACAGCACTTTGTCGCCTTTTTCCTTGCGCACCGCCAAGGTTTCGCCGGTGACCGAGGCTTGATTGACCGCCGCGTTACCGCTGAGGACTTTGCCGTCTATCGGAATCAGGTCGCCAGTGCCAACTTCAATGCGATCCCCTGCCACCAAGTCGCTACAGGCGATTTCGATTAACGCGCCGTCGCGTTCCACCCACGTCTTGCTCGGCATGGGTTTGAGCAAATGGCGCAACAAACCGTCGGCGCGTGCCTCGGTTTTGTTTTCCAAATAAGCGCCTAATTCGAGCAGACCGAAAGTGGCGATGGCGGTGAAATATTCGCCGCGCAACGCCGCCAAACCCACCGCAAGGCTGTCTAAAACCTCGACTTTTATGCCCTCGCTTGCCAGTGTTTTACTGCCTTCCCAGACGATGGGTGCAACCAGCGTCCAAGTCAGGATTTTGCGTCCTAAGCAGGGTAAAATTGGCAGTAAAAATAAGCTGATAGCCGCCGTAAATACACGCGCTGGCGTAGCGTTTTCGCGGTTACTTTCGCCAGGTGCAAGACGTTGCTGACGCACCGCGTGAAACTGCCCATTGAGCCAATTCAACAAGGCTTGACGGTGTGCCGCTACGCCGTCGTAATGCACGATTAAGCTGCTGGCAATGGGATTAAAACGCACACGGCGAATGCCGCTTAAAGCGAGCAAAGCCGCTTCTAAGTGCAAGACATCAATGCCTTGGTCGGCTAATACAGGGGATTTGAAACGCAGACGTTGCGGGAGTTCGTGGGCGATGTGCATGGCAATAGCTGTGAAACAATCTTAAAAATGATTAAACGGGCAAAAGCTGCTTAAAATTCAACGGCAATTTGTGCGGTCAGTGCATCGGCTGATTGCCCTGTGCCGCCGCCTTCTACGCCGTAATCTTCGTCGTGCGCCCATTCAAAGCTTAGTTGGGTGTTGTCCCACGCACCGATAGACCAGCTTAAAAGCCAGCGGTTTTGCGGCAATCCGTGGGCAAGGGCTTCGTCGCTGCCTTGGTAGCCGATAGCCAGTGTGCTGTCGTGTTGTGCAATGGCGAAGTCGTATGCCGCTTCCAGTTGCCAGGTGTGTGGTTCTGCACCTTGATCTTTCCATGCAACTTCAGTGACTTGGAAGTTGTCTGTTGCGCCTAGGTATTCGCCAATTAAGCTGAAATTGCTGTATTTGAGGAGTCCGCTGGCAAACCAGCCGGCGACATGATCGGTGACATCGTTGTTGCCGAGGGTTGCGGCGATGGTGTCTTGTAAGCCGCCTTCGCCAATGTCATTAATGAAACCCAAGTTGGTAGTCAATGACAGTTCATTGCGTTCCATTGCGTAGCCTAAATGAACGCCCCAGTTGTCAATTTTATTGACGCCGGCTTTTTTGTTATCGCCGTTGAATAGATAAGCTGCACCAGAAAAGCCGGCTTGTTCAAAACCAAGTTGTAAGGCAGTTTCTGAAGTTTCGCCGATTTCTAGTGGTAAAGAATCGGAAATCATGTTGCTTGCAAATGTACCGAAAGGCACAACGCTGCGTCCTGCGAGAATGTACCAAGGTGCATCGGGAGGCGCAATGCGTAGCGTGGCGACATCTACATCTAAGGGGGTGTCGTCTTCTTCATACAATAAGACGATTTCACCTTTTATCCAGGGATTGACTTGTGCGGTTAAACCGAGTTCAACCGTTGCCACTGAAATATCGTTGCTAGATTCACCGCTGTAGGGTTTGTTGTGTTGTGCAGCAACTTCGACAATGCCGGATATTTCAATTTTGTCAGACCATTTGTCAGTGGTCTGAGTGGCAGTGGTCGCGGCTGTGGTTGTTTGTTGTAGAGCTTTAATTTCTTGTTCTTTGACTTGGATGGTTTGTGCTTGTTGTTGTACGGTTTGTTCTAGTTGTTGTAGGCGTTGTTCTAGGTATTGTAAACGCTGTTCTACGTTGTCATCAGCCCAAGCCGTTGTGTGTGTGAATGTTGCTCCAATAAGGATGGTTAGAATTTTTTTCTGCATAATGCGCTCGCTAGACTTGTTGCGGTATAAAACCCAGTAAAAATGCGGGGTTTGGAAACATGACTCCCTCCCAATTTTTCAGATTTTAGTCAATTTCAGCTAACCCATTGATTTTCCGTAGTTGTTAAATCAAGGTGTTTTTTGTAACTTATTGATTTCATAGCCGCAACAAGTCTACTAGTGTTGTGGGTTGAGTGAGGCGTGAGTTATAACCCAACCGAACAAAATGAGTAGGTATTTGGGTTATTTTTGGTGCTCTGCTTTGATTTCTGCATCAATATCTTGAATGCGTTCTTTCATTTCTTCCACGCCGCCTTGTAGCATGTTCCAGAATTTAATCACGGATTTCAAGGTGTTTTTTTGCAAGGATTCATTGGTTAGGATGAAAGTCAATGCAGCACCCGTGATCGCGCCTTTGGTGAATCGCTCGTCACGGAAGTTGAAAAAGCTGCTTAAGCCGTTGTCGCTGGTTTGGGCTTGCGCGGGATAGGGTGGTTGTGCATAGCCATAGGCGGGATGTGGCATGGGTGCGTAGCCCGCTGCTTGTGGCATAGGCATGTAGCCGGGGTGCGGATAGCCACCCATTTGTGGTGCGGCTTGCGGTGCGTAGTGCGGCGGTGGTGGGTAAGCAGGGGCTTGCGCATAGGGCGGTGGCGGCATCGCGCCTGCGTAGGCGGGCGCGGACGTTTGTTCCCAGTAAGCGGGGGCTTGCGCTGGCGTAGGAGCGCAGTAGTAGGCAGGATAGCCCGGCATTGCGCCATGTCCGCCGTGTCCTGCCTGTCCACCCGCAGCGGCAGTTTGTCCGTATTGATGTTGTTGTTGCTGTTGTGGAGCTGCGCCCATGCTGTTGTTTATCACGTTTGCATTTCCTTGGGTTTGCACTGGTGCTGCTGCGCCTTTGTTAGCTTCATTCATGGGTTTATCCTTATTTTTCAGCGGTTGAGGTGAGGGCGTACATCATGGCTGTGCCGGTAACAAACATGGCGGCGAGGGTGGTGAGTTTTTTCTCACAGCCTAAGTTTTGCCGTACTAGGCTGACGGCACCGACGGTTAAACCCGTGATCGCGCCGGCTTTGAGGATTTCGCCAATGGGGTTGTGGCGTGTGCTGGCGGGTTTGTGCAGTTGGGTTGCGGTGGAAGCGGCTGCGCCAACCAGTGCGCCCGTTGCCATGCTTTTGAATAGCTCGTGATTTGTTAAAAGTGCGCCCTGATGTTGCGCGGGATAAGGCGCGGGGACAGGGTAGTAGTCATGGGTACTCATCTTGACTCCTCTTGGGTTGTTTTCGTGAGGGTTAAATTATCACACCAATTTCTGCCAATAAATCAGGCAGTTCGGTACGCGAAGCGCGAATCAGACGCTCCCACCATTGCGGTTGGATGCGCTGGCTGTCGTATTGAATGACCAGTGAAGCCGCGCTTAAATTTAAGCGCAAATCGGTCACGCCAGGCAGTTGTGTGAGCCAGTCTTGGGCGCGTGCGTTGCCGATTTTTGGCAATAAACCGAATGCGTTTGGATGCAACCGTACCCGTAGCCGCCCGCGCACATGATGCACGATGTCTAGCTGGGCGAGCAGTTGGGTGATTAAGTGCCAATCCATATTTTGCCTTAGCTCCATTAAATCAATGCTCTAGCAAATGAAGCCGCAGAAGTTTCTAAGCCTTTTTTCAGCAATGCGCCAAATAATACATTGCCCAAAGTGTTGCCAAATTTGCTGGCAGCCGAATGCGGCGGTGTAAAGACATGGCTGAATTTACTGTGCAGACAACCCGATTTGTGCATTTGGTACAAAATGTCTTCTGCTGACACTTGCGTGTGCTCGTATTGCACCAAAATGCTGCCTGCTTTGTGATTGAACGTATGGGCTTGGATGCCGGGCAGTTCGCTTAAAGCGGCGCAAAGCTGCTCTGCTTTGCAATGTGCATGACGCAGGTGTGCGCTTTGTACGCGCAAACGTCCGGGTAAATTGTGAATGTAGTGACTCATGAGGATTTATCCCTTGATACCGTTAAATAAAACCAATGGCACAAATGATAATCCTTTTTATTTAGTTGTCAACAGTAAAATGAGAAGTATTTTTATTTTTATAGCCTGTAATGGGCAAAAAATAGCCCTGTCGCGCAGGGCAAAAAGACCAACAAGAGTCGTTAATAAAACCGCTTAATGATACAAACCAACAAGCTTCATTTATTTAGCGTATCTGCGTTTCTTCGTGCAAATGCAGTAAATAACCAATTTCTTGTAATAGTTTACCGATTTCATACGCACTTTTTTGAAAAATCACCAGCTCCGGATGAGTTTTTAGAATTTCTTGCTCAGGTGCGGTTAAATCTTTTGCCGTTAAGACTGCAATGGGAATTTTATATAAGGCTAAATCATTTTGCGTGGCATGTAAAAATTCAAAGCCATCCATTTCTGGCATCATTAAATCTAATAAAATGATGTTAATGTTGACTTTGCTTAATACTTCTAATGCCTCGCGTCCATTGTGCGCTGTGTAAATTTGGCAAGCTGCCCGCGATAAAACTTTACACATTAAATCTAGCAAATTTTTATCATCTTCGACAATTAAAATTCGATGCTTTGGTTGAATCCAGCTTATTGCCTCTTTAGGTAAATTATCTACACGGTTGGGTTCTTCAACAATCGGGAAACCTTGTCCTTGCATTAAAGGAAGATAAACATCAAAGCAAGTACCCTGTCCTAATTGACTGGAGAGTTGAATGCGTCCACCTAATAATTCAACAAAGCGTTTGCTGATGCTTAAACCCAAACCGGTGCCGCCATATTCTCGTGTGGTTGAGGTATCGGCTTGGGTAAAGCTATCAAAAATTTTTGCTTGATCTTGTAAAGCAATGCCAATTCCGCTGTCTTTGATTTTGAAATGTATCCAGCTTGGGCTGCCTTGCATGTCTGTGAAGTGGCGGACTTTCAAACTAACTTGTCCTTTTTTAGTAAATTTTGCCGCATTGCCGAGTAGATTTAACAGCACTTGTTTAAGTTTGGCTTGATCGCATTCCATGATGCTTAACGATTCTGGTAAATCAATCATGAAGGTGTTTTGTTGGGTACGCATTTGCGGTTGCAACATGTGTGTGATGTTTTCCAAGAAAGAACGCAAGGCAAATTGACTATATTCAACCGTCATTTTGTCCGCTTCAATTTTGGATAAATCTAGGATTTGATTAATTAATTCTAATAGATGTTTGCCTGAATGATGGATTTTTTCTAAATCATCTGTCAATGTCGTTAAGCCTTCTTCCATTGTTTCTTCTTGTAAAATTTCGCTATAGCCAATAATGGCATTCAATGGGGTACGCAATTCATGGCTCATATTAGCAATGAAACGATTTTTAGCAACATTGGCTGCTTCTGCTTGTTCTTTGGCGAGCGTTAAATCTTGGGTGCGTTGTTCAAGGTTTTTCGTATAGGTGCGAATGGTTCGTGAATGTTCACCTAAGCGCTTTGCCATTTTATCAAATGCGCGTGCCAGTACGCCGAGTTCATCCTGACGATGGAGGTTTAAGCGTACATCAAAGTTCTTGCCGGTTAATTGTTGCGTTGCCAGTAGCATTTGATGTAAGGGTTTAAGTACCAAATTCGTGATTGAAATATAGAGCAGTACAAACACTAAAATGACAATTAAAACGCCAAATAGTAGAATCAGTTGTGCGGTTTCCCAAGTCATTTGGGCAACCGCTTGTTGCGGCAAGCGCGCGACAAAATACCAGTCCATCGTCGGTAAATGGGCTACTGCTTGATAGGATTGGGTTTCATCCCAATGCGAGCGATTGATGCGTAAGTGAGTTTGCTCAGGAGGATTGATGGTGCCAGCAATTAATTGATAGTTTTGATCAAATAAGAAATGTTCTGTATTGGGTAAACGCTGCGTATGCAAATCTTCTAATACAACGTCTAAGTGAATTTGTGCCGCGATTTTCAGTGGAAAAGCGAGGCGTGATTCTAGCTGTTGCCACACCCATGCCTGTTGTTCTTGATAATGCCATTTGCCAGCGGGTGCTTTGGCTTGTTGCAATATTTCAGGCAGTTGCGCTTGTTTCCAACTCGCTTGCTTGGATGACCAGTGCAAAGCCACCTGACTGGGCGCGTACCATACATATAAATCGCTATATATATCAGGATGATAGGGCAGAATGGCGGCGTGTAAATGCGCACATAGACGGTGCGTCGCTTGGGGTTCGCTTGACCATGTTTGCGCTACTGTGCGGCATGTATCCGTTTGTTCTGCGGCTAAGTTGATGCTGGCAAGCGGTGCGTCTTTGAGGTAACGCGCTAACCAGTGTAATTGTAATAGCGGTTGTGCAAGCCGCGTTTCTTCTTGTTTACCGCGTTGCTGTGCGGATAGTTCAACAAATTGGATGGCACGTTTTTGAAGCGTGCCAGCAATCTGGTTGTACCCCAGAATAGCCATTGAAATCACTAATAGCCCTAACCAAAAACTAAAGCGTTTGAGCAAGATAGCCGTGATGGATTCTTCCACCAGATGATAGGGATTGTGCAGTATATTCATAGCTAATACTCCGAATGGGATAGGGCATTGGGCTGATGCCTCTTGGATAGTATGTGTTAGCGAAGGATAATATATCAAATGAGAATTATTATCAACAATATTATTGCAAATAAATATAAATGAGAAATGTTTTTATTTGCGTTTTTCTGCTTATGTGTTATACTTAGCCCCTATGTGGATTTAATGGCTTTTGAGGAATACGAATATGTTAATGGATACGCACTCAGCATCTACACGCAGTTTTCCGCTGAGTTTGGCGAGCGACGGCGAGTGGCTGCGGGTCACCACCGTCGTAGGTGGGAAAAATATGCTTAAACGCTTGTTTGCGATGGGAATTACCGATGGCAGTGAATTAGAGGTGATACACCGCCAAACCGACAGCGGCATTGTGATCCGCTACGGCGAAACGCGCTGGGCTATCGGTCATGGTATGGCGCATAAAATTAGGGTGGTGAAAATTAACCCACCTTCAGATTCAGTAAGTTAAAAAGGAAATGCGATGAATTTACATCTGAGCGATCTGGACATCGGTGAACGCGGCAAAGTCGTCGGTTTGGAAGAAGGCGAAAAAAGCTATCGGCAGAAACTATTGTCTATGGGTTTAACCCCCGGTACGGAATTTAATGTAACCCGTTATGCCCCGCTGGGTGATCCGGTGGAAATTCAAGTGCGCGGTTTTGCGCTGAGTCTGCGCAAAGGCGAAGCCCATGCGTTGCGCGTTGAGCGGGTATAAATTTTTTGCAGCAAGCTTAAATGATCAGGACATTAAACAATGAGTGAAGCAAATAGTCATATCGTCGGCGTGGTGGGTAATCCGAACTGTGGTAAAACTACCATTTTCAACGCTTTAACGGGTTCTAAACAACGGGTGGGCAATTGGCCTGGGGTGACGGTTGATCGCAAAACCGGTTACTACAAACATCAGGGGATCAATATTGAACTGGTGGATTTGCCCGGTATTTATTCGCTGGACACCGCCCCTGGTCATACCTCGATTGACGAAGAAATTGCTCAAAATTACACCTTATCGGGCGAAGCCGATTTGATTGTCAACATTCTTGATGCGTCGAATTTAGAGCGCAATCTGTATTTGACCACGCAACTACTGGACATGGGCGTACCCATGCTGGTGGTGCTAAACATGATGGACGTGGTGCGCGAGCGCGGGCATCAACTCAACCTACCCGCGTTGGAACAACAACTGGGGGTGCCGATAGTGCCGTTGATTGCCTCGCGCAATGAAGGCATCGCCGAACTGCGCGACATGATTAACCAATGCGCGGCGCATCCCAAAGTATCGCCGACGCAAGTCACCTACACCGACCGCCTCGAAACCGCCGTCAAGCAACTCAGACAGGCACTAGAGCCGCATTTGCAAGCCGAACAAGTGATTCATGCGCGTTGGCTCACCTTAAAACTGCTGGAAGGCGATCTCGCCTTTGCCCAAGCCACCGACGCGGACGTGGCAAAGCAAGCCGTTGCTCTGCGCGAAGCGGTGGAAACCGAATTTGAAGAAGACGTTGACATTCTGGTTGCCGATGCGCGTTACAGTTTTATTGGCACTATCAGCGATACCTGTTTGCGCAACAACGGCGAATTTGCCCGCAGTTTATCCGACAAAATTGACCATATCGTACTCAATCGCGTGTTAGGCATCCCGATTTTCCTGTTGGTGATGTACCTCATGTTCATGTTTACCATCAACATCGGCGGTGCCTTTATTGACTTTTTCGATGGCTTGGTAGGCACTTTACTGGTGGACGGCAGCGCGCATGTTCTCAATGGCTGGGGTGCACCCGCTTGGCTTGGCACCTTACTGGCAAACGGCATCGGCGGCGGCATCCAAGTGGTCGCCACCTTCATTCCCGTCATCGCCTTCCTGTTCCTATTCTTATCGTTTCTCGAAGACTCAGGCTACATGGCACGCGCCGCCTTTGTCATGGATCGCTTCATGCGCCTCATCGGCTTACCGGGCAAATCCTTCGTACCGATGATCGTCGGCTTTGGCTGCAACGTCCCCGCGATCATGGCAACCCGCACCCTCGAAAACGAGCGCGACCGCCATCTCACCGTACTGATGAACCCCTTTATGTCCTGCGGTGCCCGTTTGCCCGTGTATGCCCTGTTTGCTGCCGCCTTTTTCCCCGCCAACGGACAAAACTTAGTGTTCGGACTGTATTTACTGGGCATTTTAGTCGCGGTATTCACCGGCTTAATCATGAAACATACCTTATTGCGCGGCGAAGCAGGCTATTTCGTCATGGAACTACCCTCTTACCACCTGCCTACCTTCAAAGGCGTGACGCTACGCACCTGGGATCGCCTCAAAGGATTCATCGTCCGCGCTGGACAAATCATCGTCCCGATGGTCATCGTCATCAGCTTCCTCAACGCCTGGGGAACCGACGGCACCTTTGGCAACGACAACACCGACAAATCCGTACTCAGCGAAATTGGACGCAGCCTAACCCCCGCCTTTGCCCCGATGGGCATTCAAGAAGACAACTGGCCCGCGACCGTCGGTGTCTTCACCGGCGTACTCGCCAAAGAAGTGGTGGTCGGCACCTTAGACGCGATTTACACCCAACTTGGCGCAGCCGAAGCCGCCGCTGCGGGCGAAGCCGCTGCCGCGTTTGATTTATGGGGCGGCATCAGCGCGGCATTTGCCACCATCCCCGCCAACCTTGGCGGCATCGCAGACAAACTCCTTGATCCCCTTGGAATAAGCATTGGTGATGTCGGCAACATCGAAACCGCCGCCGCCGAACAGGGAATCACCAACGCCACGTTTGGCGCGATGCAAGCGCGTTTTGGCGGCACTGAGGCAGCCTTCGCCTACTTGCTATTCATCCTCATGTACTTCCCCTGCACCGCCGCCACCGCCGCTATTTTCCGCGAAACGGGCGCACGTTGGGCGATGTTCGTCGCGGCTTGGACCACCGGCATGGGCTATATGAGCGCGGTGATTTTCTACCAAAGCGCGACCTTTATGCGGCATCCGCTGCAATCCGTCGCCTGGGTTGGGGGGTTATTAATAGTGTTTGCTTGCGTACTGATACTGTTGCGCATCGCGGGAAACCAGCGGCAAACTGCTTTACTCAGAGAGAAAGCCTTAGTAATGCCCGGTTAGTCACCACAAAACTGCCCATACTGACGAGATTTTGATCAATAGGGCGGAAACTGGCATTAGATTGAGCGCAACAGGGCATCTAGCCAGGTATCAGGCAGCAGGCGCTTGAGCCAGGCAAACAGATGCGCGGGGAAAGTCACCCGATAACGCGCTTTCGGCTTGCGGCTTTCTAGCGCATGTATGACTTTTTTTAAGACGGCTTCTGGCGGTAGCGTGAAGGGCGCTGCATGTCCTTCTTTTTCTAGGCGTTTTTCGACGGCTTCGTAATAGCGGCGATGGGCGCTGGTGGCGGGCACAATATGGCGTTGATAGGCAAGAATTGAATTGGCGCGGATGCGGCTTTCGATAGGTCCTGGTTCAATCAGACAACAATAAATGCCGCTGCCGTGTAATTCTAAACGCAGGGTGTCGGTTAAGGCTTCTAGGGCGTATTTGCTGGCGCTGTAAGCACCACGATAGGTCAGAGTGACGTAGCCTAGCAAGGAGCTGAGTTGCAGAACGCGCCCGTAACCTTGGCGGCGCATGATGGGCAGAATTTGACAGGTGAGTTCGTGCCAACCAAAGAGATTGGTCTCAAACTGTTCGCGCAACGCGGCGCGGCTTAAATCCTCCACTGCGCCTGGTTGAGCATAAGCGCCATTATTGATTAAGGCGTACAGAGTGCCACCGGTGAGTTCTGTTACTGTGGCGACAGCAGCGCGAATCGAATCTGAATCACGCACATCCAGCAATAAGCATTCGATGCCTTGTTGCTGCAACGCGGCTAAGTCCTTGGTTTGACGCACAGAGGCGATGACTCGGTAGCCGCGCTGGTGTAGTCCTTCGGCTAAACAGCGCCCGATGCCGCTAGAGCAGCCGGTAATGAGCACACTTTTGCAATCCATGCAAGCTTCCTAATTTTGGCTAATTAAAGGCTAAGGCGTCTAAATCGGGCATCTCATCTGGCAGGTTGAGCGGTGTGGCGCGGTCAATTTTTTCCATGTACATCATGCCGTAGTGGGGTTTGTAGAGTTCGCCCGCTTCGTATAAGTAGGAGAAAATTTCATCGGCACGAGCGGCTGGTACTATGGCGATAATCACATTTTTTTCCTGTCCGCCGGCCATGCTGGAGCGGTAATAGGCGCTGCCGCCTATGCCGCGTGCATGAAAAATCCCCGCAGTGAAAATCTGCTTCTCATCTTTCAAGCCGCGCAAAATCTTCTGTGCATCCAAGCCTGCGCTGATGATGCAGGTAATCATGCGTTGCTGATGGCGTACTGGATTAACCATCAGTGGTTTCCTCTGGCTGTTCTTCTTGTCCGTGAGAACAAAGCTTTTTGACTATTTCATGCGGCACATAGGTCGCGGCTTTTTCTAGGGTAGTCATGTGCATAAAGCCACGCCCAGGAATATTCAGTCCGGCTTCCAGATAAATGCGTTCAAAAATCCTATCGGCTTGATCGCCGGAAACCACCATTTTTACCACTTCTTTTTCTGCGTTGATAGTGATGCCGAGCACGCCTAAGCGATCCTGAATACCGATGCCGCGTGCAAAATAAATGGTTGCGCCTTGCGCTCCGGCGGCTTGAGCGGCTTTGACGACTTTATCTGCTTCGCCGCGCTGCACTATGCAGGTAATTAGTTTTACATCGGTGAGCACTACCACTTCTCGACTCATGTTTGCACTCCTTACCGAGCCGTTTGGCTCAAGGTGACGTCACGTTCTTTTTGGTGATGACTAAGGCGCACTTGCCAACTGACCCACAAGCCAACGCCAAGGACGCTGATGATGGGACCTATGGAGGCTAATGACAAAATACCGAAGCCATCCAGCGCCCCAACATCTTGCCCTAGCCCCAAGCCGAGCGCCAGTACCAGCGGCACGGTCACGGGACCTGTGGTGACACCGGCGCTGTCCCAAGCAATATTGACATATTCTTCATGCGCAAAAAATGTCAGCAGCAAAGCCAATCCGTAACCGGGTACAATGAAATAGATGAGATCAATTTGGGTCATGAGTTTGATCACGCCTAACATGATGCCAAATGCCACACCGAACGACACAGCGTAAATCAGGCGGTAGCGTTTGAATGCGCCCTGGGTCAAATTTTCCACTGTGATGCCCATTGCGTGTAGCGCGGGTTCGGCAAGGGTTGCGCCAAAACCCAACAGCCAAGCAAACAACAGCACCAGTAAATAACCAGCGGCGTCTTTTTCCGCATTGGCTATAGCAGCGCCGGCTTGTGTGCCGAGTTCGGATAAGCCGAAATTTAAGCCGATATTAAATACGATCATCCCCAAAGTGGCTAAAATAAAGCCGTAAATCAAAATCTTAGGTCTTGGCAAAGTACGCTTGAGTACAAATTTGAGGATTACCAACAGAAAAATAATCAGCGGCACTATGGCGCGTAAGCCCATCAGCACTGCATTGAGCAAAGCCTCTTCAGTGTTGGGCGCAGCTTGCACAGCGTTGCTGGTCACGCCGGCTTGTAGGCTGTCAGGATAAAAATTCGCCACATATAGCCCCAATAGCAGCACGCCCAATACCGGAAATAACGAGGCGAGGGTGACGATGCCAAAACCGGATGGCTCATTTTTTTTGCTGGTAGCGGCAGCAACGCCAATCCCTAAAGCCAGCACCAAGGGCACAGTCACAGGACCTGTAGTGACCGCGCCAGAATCCCAAGCCAAACCCAACACCGCCCGCAACAGGGGATCGCTGTGCATGTATAGGCTTAAGCCTAAAGTTGGGATTAAGGTGCTGTAAATTAAAGGTTTTAAACGCCAACCGCGCACCAGACGCAGGGTTGCCAGCACCGCCGCCAAACCAACGCCAATACCGACCATGAGCACTAAGCCATCGCTCCAGTGATTGAGTAGCGCATACAAAAGCGGTACTTTTTCTGGCGAAACCTGTGCGCCTGCCGCTTTTAGCGCACCAATGGCTGGCTCGGCTAAGGTCACACCGATGCCCAGCAAAAAAACAATAAATAAAACGCTGCCGAGGCGCAGTTTGCGCGGCAGCGTATCTCCTAATTCTTCGCCAAAGGGCATCAAACCGCGTTGCAAGCCTTCAATAAATAGCATCAAACCAATCAGCACCGCCACCACGCCAATAGTAATAATCCAGGGATCGTTGATTTGTTGACGTAAAATCAGCCATTGAAACAATACCAGATACAACACCAGCGGTAACACCGTTTTGACTTGCTCCATAAAACGGCTTTCCACATAGGGGAAAATCATGTGAAAGACTTCACGCGGATGCAGCTTGATCTTGGGTTGTTGATAGGGCAGTTCTTTTCCCTGTGAGTCGTATCGCGGCTTAGGCGTTAGCTGATTGTAGCTAATCTTTTGTTGCTGCACGGAAACTGCACTAATGAAATCACCGTAGCGAATTTTTTGGCTCATGGTTAAACACTGTATTGAAATGGAAAACAATAACAATCTAAAGTCGGGCTATTTACCTATAAAGAACAGGAACAACGCCTGGAGAGATTTTAAGCTGGATTGAGTAGATCAATAAACTGATGGTCAATGTCAAAATGCGTAGCCAGGTGTTCGCCGAGTGCTTTTGCGCCGAAGCGTTCGGTAGCGTGATGCCCAGCAGCAAAATAATGAATCCCGTATTCTTGCGCAAGATGCTGAGTTGGCTCAGAAATTTCTCCGCTGATATAGGCATCTGCACCCGCTCTAGCAGCAGCTTCAATATAATCTTGCGCACCGCCGCTGCACCAGGCAAGGCGGCGAATTTGACCTGCTGCCGGAATATGTAAGGGCGTGCGTTGCAAGCTGTCTGCCAGCAATTGCACTACCGCCGCACCGCTGAGAGGCTGCGCAAACTCACCTTGCAATACCAGCGGCTCGCATTCTAACGGCGTTATCTGTTGTACGCCCCACAACCGCCCTAGCTGCGCATTATTGCCATAGTCTGGGTGTGCATCCAACGGCAAATGGTAAGCGAAAAGGTTCAAATCGGCGTTTAACAAGGCGGCTAAACGGCGTTTTTTGATACCAGTGATCACTAGGCTTTCATGCTTCCAAAAATAACCGTGATGCACTAGCAACGCATCCGCTTGTGCTGCAAGCGCCGCTTCAATCAACGCCAAGCTGGCGGTGACGCCGGTTACCAGTCGGTGTATCTGCATTTTGCCCTCAACCTGCAAACCGTTAGGACAGTAATCCTTAAAGCGGTTGACTTGCAGTAGGCTCTCCAAATAACCCGCTAAAGCGTCTCTATTGACCATTGCATCTCCAAATAAAGCCGCGCAATTATGGGTTGCTGGGTATGCAGCGTAAAACCTGCTGTGCGGCAGCAGCACTGAGCGCATCATAATCGCCCGCATAATAAGACTTAAACCAGTGCGCAAAACGGCGCACGCCTTCTTCAACGCTGGTTGACGGCTGAAACTGTACGGCTGCTTGCAGTGCGTTGGTATCTGCTAAGGTCGCAGGCATGTCGCCAGCCTGCATCGGCAACAAATTCAACTGGGCAGTTTTACCCAAGCTGTCTTCTAAAGCATGAATATAGCGCATTAATTCGATAGATTCGCTATTACCAATGTTGAAAATTCGGTAGGGTGCATAGCTAATGGCGGGATTTGGAGTGTCACTACACCAATTTTCTGAGGCAGTAGCGGGCTGCGCGATAATGCGCGTAACCCCTTCAATAATATCGTCAATGTAGGTGAAATCCCGCAACATTTTGCCCTGATTAAAAACCGGAATTGCCCGCCCTTCCATGATACCCCTGGCAAATTTAAACAGCGCCATGTCAGGACGCATCCAAGGACCATAAACAGTAAAAAAGCGCAAGCCAGTACAGGGCAAAGCATACAAATGCGCATAACTGTGTGCCAGCATTTCATTGGCTTTTTTAGTCGCAGCGTACAGAGAAATCGGGTGATCGACCGGGTCTTGTTCACTAAAAGGTTGTTTAGTATTAGCGCCATAGACAGAACTAGAAGAAGCAAACACCAGATGCTTCACCCCACTATGACGACAACCTTCCAGAAGATTGACAAAACCTACCAAATTGGTATCCACATAAGGATGAGGATTTTCTATAGAATAACGCACCCCAGCTTGAGCAGCTAAGTTGACCACTACATCAAAAGCCTTACGTTGAAACAACTGTTCAATCAATTTACGTTCACTAATATCACAATATTCAAAACTGAAAGCCGCTTGTTCTAACAAAGATGCCAAACGTGCATGCTTGAGTTTGACTTCATAATAATCGTTAAGATTGTCTACACCATGCACTTGATGCCCGTCTTGCAATAGGCGTTGTGCCAATGCTGCGCCAATAAAACCAGCACTGCCTGTTATTAGAATATGCGCCATCTGTTGTTATCCTGTGGTAAGCAAAAAACAAAATGTTCTAAGTGTAATGGATTAAAGTTGCAATTTTCTTAAACAAAGTTGATATTTTTCAATAAAAAAAGCCTGGTCTTTATAAAAGACCAGGCTTTTTTGTCAGCTACCTAAACACATTTTAATCAAGTTGAGGATTGACCACCGCATCATCTAAAGTATCGGGCATAAAAGGTAGAATGCGCGTACCCAACACAGTTGCAATGAGCGCAATACTAACGCCAGCCAGACCAAGTAGTAATTCCCATAGCGTCGGCGTATAGCTGCTGACAACGCCATCAAAGAAACTGGATTCAATCACCTCTTTGCCAGGAAAGATTTCCAGCGGAAACGCCTGACCACCAATGATGATGACATACAGCAGAGAGATACTGCCAAGCACAGTTAAAGCCGAGCCTATAATCACTGCATTGCGGGTTTTGCCAAAGCTAGGATGATAGAAAATAACCAAAGGCGCAACTGTACCCAACAACACATAACCCAGCCAAAACAATACAGTATAAATCCCGCCGTGTAACAGAATAAAGGCTTCAAAAGCATGTTGGTTAGTCAGATACAGATTAGTCAGATGATAAACCGCTACAAAGTAAAAAACGCCAGCAACAAATACACCGAGCAGTTTTTTCATACGTTGCAGTAAACCATCCCCTAAAGGACGCCCAGTACTCTGGAAAGCAACAATCAAATAGAGTAAGAAAACCGCCAAACCGAGAGAGAAAGACAATAAAACAAACAAAGGCGCCAGTACCGCAGTATCGTAGGCTTCACGCGCGACCAGAAAGCCAAAAATAGAACCTGTACCTGTCGTTAAAATCAAACGCCAAATGAATGCAACAAAACCTGCATAAGGGTAATATTGAGTCATCCGACGTTCCATCATAAACCACAAATAGATACCAACAATTAAAAGAAAGCCATTGTATAGGTAAATATTCCAAGAAAAGATAGATTTGAAGTTGTAAGTCGTCATAGCGACAACCAAACGATCAGGGCGTCCTAAATCTAGTACTAGAATAGCTAAACCACCAATCAACATGGTCATTGCCATTAAACCAGACAAACGCCCTAGCGGTTTATAAGGCTTTTTTCCAAACACTGTGCCGATAGAAGCCACATTCAAAATACCAGAAGCCGCCACAATCAAAGAAATCGCAAAAATGTGTGGTAAACCCCAAACAATTTGATTACTCATGCCAGTGACATAGTGCCCACTGTGTTCCATATAGAAGGCTGCACCTAAACCAATCGCAATGATACTTGCCAGTACACCCAGAATCATAAAGAAACGTGGATTTTTACCGGGCAGTTCACTATAAGTTATTTTCATCTATTTGCTCCTTATAGCCCCTGGTAACGCACGCCAGGGTTAAGTTCCATGTCAGCACGCAATTGCATGCTACTGACTTCTTTCAAGCGTTTAGACAGCGCACTTTCTGGATCATTTAAGTCACCAAATAAGATCGCTTCCTGTGAACAACCAACTGCACAAACAGGCTGTTCTCCTTGATCTAATTTGTGTACACAGAAAGTACAACTCTCGACTGTGCCTTTTCCACGTGGTGCATGTGGCTTTTGATTTTCCACTGTTTCATGCACAAAAGAACGCGCTTTGTAAGGACATGCCATCATGCAATAACGGCAACCAATGCAAATATGCTTATCTACCAACACAACGCCATTATCACGCTTAAAGGAAGCGCCAGTAGGACACACATCCACGCAAGGCGGATGCTCACAATGTTGACACATCATAGGCAAAGAAGTGACTTTACCCGTTTGTTTATCTTTTACCGTTACTTTGCGCATCCACTGGGCATCAGAAGCGGGACGTCCATGACTGGTTAAGCCGTTAGCTTCATTACAAGATTTCACGCAATCATCACAACCTTGAGCGCATTTGCTGGTATCAATTAACATTCCCCAACGTACTTTGTTGGAAACTGGTTGATCAGCAGTTTTTGCGGCTGAAACCTGTTGCAATACCAAACCTGGTACTAAAGCAAGACCGGCACTTGCCCCTGCAACTTTCAGGAAAAATTGACGACGCGCATGATCGCCTAATTGCATAGACTCAGGTTGCATATCCGGCGCTGAATGTTGCTGATTCATGGTTGCGTTTCTCCTGCTGGCTGTCCGGTTTGTTCCGCCATTGCTTTAGCTGAATCAAATTTGATCGGACTAATGAAATCAGGATTATTGGGGATAGGTTTCACAACAGATTCCATAGGCTTGCTATTGTGGCATTCAAAGCAGTCAATATGCACTGCTGCATAATGATGACAGGTGCTACAAAAATGCCGCTCATCCTTGTAACTCACGGGCTGTTGATTTTCATCGTAGGTAACATGGCAATTAATACACTCCAGCAGACTGTGTTTGGTTGTACGAATGCCTTGGTGCATAGTTTCGTCGCGCTGGTGCAAAATGAACTGCATATGCTGGCGACGCATAACCTCAGTGGGTTCAACACAGCCTTGCACCTCGCTTACTTGAGCAATGGCTTTAGGCGTTTCTCGATGAGGTGAAAATAATTCGCTGTCGGCATTAGCAACGTTGCTTAAAAACAAGCCAAGCATTGCAAGCCCAGTCAGGAATAAAGAAATTATGCGCTTTTGTTTCATGGCGACATCTTTAAGTTGAGTTTAGAAACTAGAAAGGCGCAAAGAACACACTGTAAAGGATAGGTGAAGACCATAACGCTTGTGTTCTCTACGCCTTAGCTAATGAACTATTGAGTGAAACAAACCAATCCATGATCTTGTATCACTCAAGTCTACGGCTTGGAAGCTGAACCTTTATTCACCCAGAGCCATGTCAATGTACCCAGTTGGGCAAACATCTGCACAAATATGGCAACCAATACAACGACTGTATTCGGTATAAACATAACGGCCTGTCGTTGTTTCTTGTTTAGGTGTACGGTGTACAGCATCTTGCGGACAATACACAACACAGTTGTCACACTCAAAGCACATACCACAACTCATACAACGCTTAGCTTCGCCTTGCGCCTGTTCTGTGGATAAACCTTGCATACGTTCTTTGAAATGTCCCAATACTTCACTGGCATCTACCGGAATATCTGCGCGTTTATATCTTGGCGTAAAGGGGAAATGTCCTAAAAACAACTCATTAGCCGGGATGATTTCTTGTGAAGAGCGATCTTCATAATTATGCACAGCAAACTTAGCTTCAGAAGTACCGCGCACTTGCTCGTGTGAATATTCTTCAGGCGCCAGTTCTGCCTCACGCAATTTACCTAGCAAACTGAAATGATGCACATCTACTTTAGGACGTTTAGCAGTTTCGTGCTGGCGCAGATAGAAATCAACACTGTCTGCTGCAATAGAAGCTTGACCAATAGCAGTTGTTAGTAAATGCGGACGAACAATATCGCCAGCAACAAAATGACCCAGGCGTCCTTTCACCTGATAATGATTGTCAGCATCAATGAAGTTGCGGCCATTGTTTAATTCATCCAGACCCGTTAAATCACCAAATTGACCAATCGCAGAAACAATTAAATCTGCATCAATTACATATTCAGTGCCTTCGATTTTTTCTGGACGATTATTAACCATGTTACATTTCGCCATTTTCAAACCAATGGCACGTCCACTTTCATCTTTCACAACTTCAATAGGCATTACACTGCCTTGAATATCTACACCTTCGCGTAAGGCATCCTGTACTTCATGTTCAGCTGCCGTCATGTTTTCAACGGGGAATAAAGAAGTCAAAGTAACAGTTGCCCCTTCTCTTGCCATGCTGGAAGCGACATCATGCGCGGTATAGCCCATAACAACATTTTCTGGGCGGTCATTTTCATGAATACTGGTGATATGACCTAAACGACGTGCTACGGAAGCTACGTCAATAGAGGTATCGCCGCCACCGACTACGACCACCTTGTTTGCGACAACTTGCAGACGCCCTTCATTAAAGGCAGCCAGAAAGTCCACGCCGCTGATGCAGTTTGGTGTGCCTTCCCAACCTGGGGCTGGTAAACCGCGTCCAGCTTTACAGCCTAAAGCCCAGATGACCGCATCAAATTCTTTTTCCACCATATCCATGCTGACATCTTTGCCAACACGAGTATTTAAGCGAGTTTCTACACCCATTTCCAAGATGCGCTTGATTTCGCCATCCAGCATATCGCGTGGAGTGCGGTAACCAGGAATGCCATAACGCATCATGCCACCAAGGTTGGCGTGGTCATCAAAAATAGTGCAGGCATGACCCTTACGGCGCAACTGGTAAGCGGCTGCTAAACCCGCAGGACCGCCACCAATAATGGCTACTTTTTTACCGGATTCTTGTTCCGGTGCTTGAAACTTGTAACCCTGTGCTAACGCATTATCGCCAATAAACTGTTCAACTGAGTTGATACCTACAAAATCTTCGACTTGATTACGGTTGCAGCCATCCTGACAAGGTGCAGGACAAACACGCCCCATCACTGAAGGAAATGGATTTGCATCAGTTGAACGGCGGAAAGCATATTCTTTCCAATCCATGCCTTTAGGTGGTTGTTCCATACCACGCACAATACCTAACCAACCACGAATATCTTCACCAGAAGGACAACTGCCTTGGCAGGGCGGCGTGCGATGCACATAAGTAGGGCATTTATGTGACCAACTGGCTTGGAAAATCACTTCATTCCAAGGCAGGTGCTCATTATCACCGTCATCGAAACGGCGAAACGTGAGCTTCATTTCTTCTTTGCTTGCTGACATTGGGATAGCCTCCTGAACTAATTAAACCATTTGCGCTTTATAGCGACTGCTTTATTTAAGCTGCTCATCGAGTTAGATAGCCTAGCCTTCCTCTTGCCCGGTGAGGATGAGTGCGTTACTGATTAATTGATGAACGCTGACGATCTTGTCCATATTAAAACCATAATAAGGCAACACCTTGGTAAACTGGCTTTTGCAGATCGCGCAAATCGCTGCCATATGAGTGACGCCATGTTCTTCAACAACATTTTTCAAAGCCTGCATACGCGGCAGAGCACCTTTCACTCGTAAATCCATTAAGTCGTCAGTGAGCAAACCGCCACCACCGCCACAACAGAAAGTTTGATCATGGATTGTATCTGCATCCATATCATAGAAATGATTACAAGCTGCTTTGATGACTTCACGCGGAATAATGAATTGACCGCCAGGCACATTTCCCATACGCGAAGCACGCGCCACATTACAAGAATCATGGAAAGTGAGAACCATGTCATCATTTCTGGATTTATCGAAATTTAATTTGCCTTCCTGAATCAATCCATAGGTGATTTCGCAGATGTGCTGTGGCACAGGATATTTAGGATCAAGGAAATCAAAAGGACCCGCTAAGGTATTAAGGAAACTGTAAGCCACCCGCCAAGCATGACCACATTCGCCAAAAACAATGCGTTTAACCCCTAAATCCAGGGCGGCTTTACGAATCCGCAGAGAAATTTTGCGCATGTTTTCGTAACTGCCGATAAACATGCCGAAGTTTGCACCTTCTGAGGCATAAGAGCTTAACGTCCAGCTAATCCCTGCTTCGTGGAACACTTTGGCGTAGCCCATCAAACCATCAACATGAGGTTCAGCAAAAAAGTCAGCCGATGGCGTAATCAGCAATACCTCTGCACCCTTTTCGTCTATAGGTAAACGAACTGCTACACCCGTATCCGCTTCAATGTCTTCTTCTAAACCTTCAAGCGTGTCACGCAAAGCCGGCTCAGGCAAACCTAAGTTGTTGCCAATTCTGTAAACCTTACCAATAATTTCATTACAATATTTTTGCCCTTTACCAATGGAAGCCATGATTTCACGCGCTGCCATAGAAATATCAGCCGTATCAATTCCATAAGGACAGAATACAGAACAACGACGACATTGAGAGCATTGATGATAGTAATTGTACCAATCATCCAATACAGCTTTATCCATTTCTTTTGCGCCAATTAGGTCTAAGCCCCATTGCCACCCCATTTTGCCAAAGAATTTACCCGGTAAGGTGTGGTAACGGCGATAGACTTGGCGCAACAAATCCTGACGGGCAACGGGCATATTTTTGGGATCAGATGTGCCTAGCATATAATGGCATTTGTCCGTACAAGCCCCGCAATGCACACAAGAATCCAAATATACCCGTAATGAACGAAAACAGGAAAGTAAATCACCTAGTTTTTCTACTGCTTTTGTCTCCCAGTTATCTACTAATTCGCCCGGGTAACCCAGTACCGTTTGAAAGTCAGCTTTTGCCACAAAAGGACCGTCACCTTTCATGGCATCCGGTTTTAATATGGGAATCACCGGATATTCGCGCATTTCTGGTATTTCAATGTCGGCTTTAGCCATTTTTTGTCTCCCTCTTCAAACGAGGTTTATTTCGCTTCGGCTTTTTCCAATTCCGCTGCCCACGGTGCTAAGTGACGTTTTTCTCGGGAATTATCTACTTGATTGCGAGAAGGACTAAAGAAAATACCTGGCGCATGTAGTAGTTTGCTATACGGAAAAACAATCATAAGTAAAAACACTGTAGTCAAATGTAATAACAAAATCGGATCAGATGGAATCAGTTGCCAATTGAATGACATTGCTCCCAGAAAGAAAGCTTTAAGTTGAATAATGTCGGTGTGTACCACAAAACTCATCATCATACCGCTCATGCCTATAACCAATAACAGCACCAAGATCAAGTAATCAGAGGGGGTGCTGATATAGCGAATTCTTTCCACCGTAAAACGCCTAACTAATAAGCCGATTAAACCGATAACCATAGCGAACGCGGCATATTTACCAAAGGGTTGAATTAAAGCAACCCAGCCCCATACGGGATCAATGAAATAACGCAAATGGCGCAATAAAACGAGCAATAGAGCAAAGTGGAACATCCAGCCAAATAGCCAAATCCATTTATTAGAACGAAACAAGCTTCTAAATAAAACCACTTCGCTTAAGATGCGTAACACAACTCCACCGCGAGTCAGGGGAGCCGGCATGGTAGGAACTTTGAGAGGAGCAGGCGTACGCGCATACTCGTAAATTTTATACCCAACCCCAGCGACTAAAACGATAATCGCAAAATAGAAAAAAAGGGCATAAAAACCTGTCAGAAACCACATGGTTCTGAAAACCTCCCTGTTGGATGTAGGATAGAAAAACAGGGAGAACCCTCCCTGTTTGGAATGAATTAAACCATGTATTAGATACAACCGGTGGGTTTGGGTAAGCCAGCAAAACGACAAGCTTGTTTGCCAGGTCCATAAGGAAACAACTCATACAAATATTTGCTGTTGCCCTTATCTTTACCTACTTTTTTGCCAACTGCTTTAGTTAGAACGCGCACTGCTGGGGCAATTTGATATTCATCGTAGTATTCACGCAGAAAATCAATAATTTCCCAATGCGCATCACTCAATTCCAGTTCGTCTTGACCGGCTAAAAAAGCAGCAACTTCCTTTGACCAATCGCTTAAATTTACCAGGTAGCCTTCTTCATCAACTTCGATATCTTTACCACCAACACTGATAGTAGCCATTACTATAACCCTCTTTATATTAGGACTTAAGTGAAAAGAAAAACGGTTGCTTTGTATTAAATACAATTACAACCAGGATTGCACTGAAGTATGTTCAGCGACCAAATCCACAAAACCACCATAATCAACGACCTGAATACCATCAAGCAGTTTGTCTTCAGCTAAACCACGCGCCGCCAGATCAGGACCCAGCACATATAGTTTGCAAGACTGCATTGCCTGAATTAATTGGTCTTCGATTGCAGTACCCTTGATTGCACCTACGACGCCATCCTCAATTAAAAGAACAGCACTACCTGGTTTAACTAACCCCAAGCAAGTATTCAGGCTGTTGCGCTCAAAAGGTGATTTATTAACTGTGTGCAGCATTTTCGTTCCCTTTAAGGAATGTTTTTAGAAGTTCAGTAGGACGTCCTGTTCCGCCATAATGTCAGCGAGTTCGGCACGACTCACGAGACGAATAGAAGGTTTTTCTGCGTAATCTTCATCTTCATCTTCGTAAACAACTTCCATCAAATCATCTATCGCCAAACCGCGCTCTTCTAAGGATTCTTTTTCAACATACAGTTTGGTAATGTCGTAGTCTCCTAAAGCATTATAGGTTGGTGAGAAATTTTTCATGCCGATACCACCCGTAGACTGTCCGGCAGTTAGCTGATAAACGCCATCGCCTATGAAAGCCAGGCTAACATCCTGATCAAATGCAGCACCAATCAACACCACTTCCAGAGACTCTAACGCATAGACAGTTCCGTAAGGTGGTTTGCGGTTCACATACATGAACTTTTTAATTACGCCTTCACTCATCTTTAAGTTTCCTTTACGCCTTAGTCACCAAACACAACCAAACGATCAGACTGGATACCGGCTTCAATTAATTGACCCAACCCAGAAATACGAAAACCGTCAGCCAAGTTATGCGCATCTTTGCCACCGCGCTTTGCTTCATTTTCATCCAAAATACCACGACGTAAAGCAGCTGCAACACAGACGACTAAATCCAGATTATGTTCTTTAGCCAGGGCAGACCAGAGCGCAATAATGTTGCGATCATCCTGTGGCGGAGAGGCGAGACGGGTGGCGTTTTGTACGCCATCGTGATAAAAAAATACACGAAAAATTTCATGACCTTTTTCTAAGGCTGCTTTTACAAACTGATAAGCAGAATCAGATGCCTGATGTTGATAAGGTCCTTCATTGATGAGGATGCCAAACTTCATAAAAACTATCCTTAAAGCCTATGATTAGAAACGGATGTGTGTAGAGGCATTGAGGCTGCGACGCGCACCACGCCAGTTATCAATATGGAACTTGGTAAAGGGCAGCTCGGTCAATTCAAAGAAACGTGGCCAGCCAATACGCTCAATCCAATCATTCATGCGTTCCCATTCACATGCGTCCTCTTTGTAAACTTTGAGGATTTTTTTCACAATAGCACCGGCTTCTGGCCAACGCGGAGGGTTGTTGGGGATACCCGCAGCAACCAATTTTTGAAAGCTTGGTTTGCTACGTGCATTAGAATGATTACCACCTACCCAGATCGCCAATTTTGAATGTTCGGGATCGTTAATTTGCATTGGAGGGCAAGGAGGATAGCAGGCACCACAGCAGATACATTTTTTCTCGTCCACTTCTAACGAAGGTTTGCCATTGACTAATGCGGGGCGAATGGCTGCAACTGGGCAGCGCGCAACGACAGAGGGACGCTCGCAGACATTGGCAACCAAGTCATGATTAATTTTAGGGGGCTTGGTGTGTTGGATGTTGATAGCAATGTCACCCTGACCACCACAGTTAATTTGGCAGCAAGAAGTGGTTAAATGCACACGATTAGGCATTTCTTCACGCACAAATTCTTCGTGCAATTCATCCATCAAGGCTTTTACAACGCCAGATGCGTCAGTACCAGGAATATCGCAATGCAACCAGCCTTGAGTGTGAGCTACCATGCTAACGGAGTTACCAGTACCGCCAACAGGAAACCCTTCGGTTTGCAATTTGGCAACCAAAGGATCAACCTTGCCCTGGTCAGTTACCATAAACTCAATGTTGCTACGAATGGTGAAACGCACATAGCCTTCAGCGTATTCATCAGCAATGTCGCATAGCTTGCGAACGGTATACAAATCCATTTGACGTTGCGTACCTGCACGCACAGTCCAAACTTGATCGCCAGACTTAGCTACATGACGCAGAACACCAGGGCGAGGACGATCATGATAATCCCATGCACCAAAGTTTTTTGCTAAGGTGGGGTGCATATACTGAAACGGATCAGGTACGCCACTTTCGATAGGCATATTTGGCATCTTTTTGTCTCCCAAGACTTATTTAGAGACATGGGGCTTACGCCCCATGTTTGTTATCGTGTCAGCAGATAACTGCTAAATTGAACAAGTTAAGCAGCGGCTTTTTCTTCAGCTTTACGCGCAAACCATTTCTCAGCTTCTTCATCCCATGTATCCATGCGCACATAAGAGCTTTGACGTGGTTCAGACACCATATTCGGGTCAACTTCTAAGCCGATGCCTTCAAGGAAATTCACTAAGCCAATACGCTCAATCATTTCCCCTGTGCGCTCATGTTCTAGCGCATTTTCTGCGAAGAAATCAATAGTTTCTTCAGCAATTTCAACTAAACGCTCGTAGTCTTCCTCGGTTTCCAATTTCATGAAAGGAATCACTACTGTACCCATTAAGTCACCGATTTTCAGGGTGCGTTTACCGCCCATTAATACGGTGATACCTTTATCATCGCCAACAGACAAGGCTTTGGTCATCACGTTAATGCAGTGCATACAACGCACACAGTTACGATTATCAACCGCCAAGGTGTCGTCATCATTCAATGACAATGCTTTGGTTGGACAACGAGTGATTACATTATCAATAACGTATTTGCGACCTTTTTTAGCAACGAAGGCTTGCACTTCATCTTGTTTAACCTTCATATCATCGCGCCAAGTACCGATAATTGCCATATCTGCACGCTCAATAGAATTCATGCAGTCATTTGGACAACCAGAAACTTTGAATTTGAATTTGTAAGGCAGCGCAGGACGGTGCATATCATCCAGGAAGTTATTCACCAACATACGGTGCAGCTTTTGCTCATTTGCACAAGATTGTTCGCAACGTGCAGCACCAACGCAAGACATACCAGTGCGCACAGCAGGACCAGCCCCACCCAAGTCAAAACCCATTGCATTAAATTCATCAAATGCAGTTTGCACTTTGTCTGTAGCAACGCCCTGAAACATGATGTCGCCACTTTGACCATGAAAAGCCACCAAACCAGAACCGTGCTTTTCCCAGACGTCGCACATATCACGCAACAGTTTGGAACTGTAGTGCATACCAGCAGGCGGCTGAATACGCAGGGTGTGAAATTCTTTAGATTCAGGGAATTTAGCTGCTACTTCAGAGAAACGCGGAATAACTCCACCGCCGTAACCTAAAACACCGACAGTACCACCTTTCCAGTAGCCTTTGCGGGTTTCGTAGGAATGCTCTAATTGACCCAATAAGTCAATCATCATATTTTGATAAGGCTTTCCTTCGTCATTTGCCAGACGTTTGAGACCGGTAATAAAGCTAGGCCAAGGGCCGCTTTCCAGTTGATCCAACATCGGGGTGCTGTGCATCTCTTTTGCCATTGTTACTCTCCTTTTTCAAATAAAAACTTCAAACAACCGAGGTATAGATAAACAACCATGTCACGCCCTTGTCACACAGATTGTTTGGATTATAAACACTTACTAAAGTCTTTAGCCCTCAGTAAGCTGCATCCTTTCATAGAAAAAGCCACTCTCTGCCGCCAAAGCTGCGCGCTAAAAACAGCGCCTTTAGCTGGACCCTAAACAAATTCTATAGCACTATAAAACCACTGAATTGCATTAATGGGGACTAATATACTCCAAGCTAAAGGCTAGGGTCAACCATTTTAAAATAATTTACAAAGCCTCACATCTATTTAATTCTTTATTTTATATCAAGCGCTTAGGCGCATCTCTGGGAGATAAACCAGGTTAAAATAAAGGATTCCCGTAAAATTTCTAAAAAAAGCCTCTGAATGTTGATGTTTTATTGCGCTGCAACATCTTTGATTGCTGTTTTGCTTGCAGTATTGCGCTCGCAAAAAAAACCTCAAAACAGATAGCAAATACCTGTTTTATCTAGTAAGTTAGAGTTTATTAATAGACTAACCTTAGTTGATTTAAGCGGTTTTATCAAGAATTTTCTAAAAAATGCTGTTATGCACAGCTTGCGCGTTTTCCTTTTACCTCTAATCTAAACACCTCAGCACTTGCCCTCAAAACTGTTAAGCGATAGCCTCTAGCCTTTAATAATTATGCAAAACAGGAGTTTTTTTATGAAAGTAGACTGGCTTATTGTCGGTGCTGGTTTTACGGGTAGTGTATTGGCAGAGCGCATTGCCAGCCAATTGGGGCAAAAAGTATTACTGGTAGATCAACGCAACCATGTGGGCGGCAATGCCTATGATTACTATGATGAGCAGGGTGTTTTGGTGCATCAATATGGTCCGCACATATTCCACGCCAATGCACGTTATTTATGGGATTATTTGGCGCAATTTACGCAATGGCGCAGTTACTATCATCAAGTGCTGGGGGTTGTTGATGGTCAACAAGTGCCTATTCCCTTTAACTTCAATTCATTATATGCGCTATTTCCAGCGCACTATGCGGCAAAACTAGAACAACAACTGCTAGAAAATTATGGCTTTAATCTTAAAGTGCCGATCCTGAAATTACGCGAAAGTGCCAGCGGCGACTTGAAATTTTTAGCTGATTATATTTATGAAAAAGTGTTTCTCGGCTACACCCTAAAACAATGGGAATTGTCACCAGAAGATTTAGGCGCTGCCGTGACCGCCCGTGTACCCATTTACCTCAGCCGCGACAATCGCTACTTCCAGGATACTTATCAGGGTTTGCCGTTACATGGCTACACTGTGCTGTTTCAAAACATGCTCAAGCATCCGAATATTCACATTCTGCTTAACACCCGTTATCAAAGCATCATGCAGGAAGTGCAATACAAAAGGATGCTCTTTACTGGACCTATTGATGAATTTTTTGAGCATATGCACGGAGAATTACCTTACCGCAGCTTGAAATTTGATTTACGCTACGAAGAGCGTGAACAAATTCAAACTGTTGGGACAGTCAATTATCCCAATGAATACAACTTCACGCGCATTACTGAGTTCAAGCACCTCACTGGACAGCGGCATCATGGCAGTACTTGGGTTGCGGAATATCCGCAAGCCTATGTACGCGGCGAAAACGATCCCTATTACCCCATCCCGCAAGAAAAGTACAAAGCCCTGTATAAAAAATATCAGCAAGAGGCTGAAAAAATTCAGGAAAAAGTCTTGTTTGCTGGGCGCTTGGGTGATTATCAATATTACAATATGGATCAAACGGTAGCGCGAGCTTTAGCGATTTTTGACAAGCAGGTAGCGGTTTAAAGGGGCTATTTTTTATGAGAAATCTGAGCTTAGTGGATAATTTAATTATCAATTTTGACCAGGGCGTTCGTACCCTGCTAGGCAAGCCGCAGGCAACAGAACGCAGCAACCCGGCACAAGCCCACGCAGAAGCCACCCTGTCTGCCGCCGAACAACGCCAGGTTGCGGGTTTAATGCGGGTTAATCACGCCGGTGAAATTGCTGCGCAGGCGCTTTATCAAGGACAAGCTTTGACTGCGCATTTGCCGCAAGTACGAGCACAAATGCAGCGTGCAGCATTAGAGGAAAATGATCACTTGCTTTGGTGTGAAACGCGCTTACATGAACTGGGTAGCCATGTGAGCTATTTGGGTGGCTTTTGGTATGCAGGCTCATTTTTGATGGGTGCTTTGGCAGGTGCGGCGGGAGATAAATGGAGCCTCGGTTTTGTTGCAGAAACTGAACGCCAGGTGATTCGGCATCTGGGCGCCCATTTAGCGCAATTGCCAGTACAGGATCAGAAAAGTCGAGCCATTTTGCAGCAAATGAAAGTGGATGAAAAGCATCATGCAACCCTAGCTATTAGAGCCGGCGGTGCGCCCTTGCCAAAGGCGGTGAAACAAACCATGAAAGCGGTTTCAAAGCTAATGACGCAAACTGCTTATTATGTTTAATCTGTTATTGTTTACAGCAATGCTTTAGCCGCATTGCTGTAAAAAATGTTGCAATTCAGCGACTCTAAAATTCTGTGCCAAGTGTAGTAGATGAGCATAGAAAGCCTGTTCAGCATTTTTTGCCCGTTCTTGCAATGGTTCTATGGCGTCTAAAATCGCAGTAACATCCCCCAATTCTGCCATTTTGCGTAAATCATTGAGGGTTTGTTGCGGAAGTTGCAGTTGTTCACCCGTTAGCTTGGCAAAAACAGAGGTTTTGTAAGCCTTTAACGAAGTTGGCAGTGTATTCTCCGCATCAGTTTCCCAACTCAATACCTCCAGCGGCAGCTTAAAAGTAAAACAACTGCCTCGGTTTAGCTGGCTTTCCACTGTAAATTGCGCATCCATTAATTTCAGCAATTTTTGTGTAATCACCAATCCCAGTCCGGTACCTGGCTGATAGTATTGCCGATTAAACTGTTGAAAGGGGCGAAACAGCAAGGGCAAATCTTCCGTTGCAATGCCTAAACCCGTATCCGTAATAGAAACTCGCATAGCAGCATCACAATACTGCACAGATAAGTTCACGCTGCCTTGTTCGGTAAATTTAATGGCATTACTGAGCAGATTGGAAAGAATTTGACGCAAGCGTTTTTCGTCGGCTTTTACCAGTCCAGGAAAGCCCTGTGTTTGTGCACACAGCTCTGGCTCATAAACAAATTCAAGGTTTTTTTGCGCTGCCACTTGGCTAAAAAAATGGCTTATTTCTTGAAAAAAAGATGGCAAAGAAAAATCGCTTATTTGCAATGCAATTTTGCCCGTTTCGATTTTGGATAAATCCAAAATATTGTTGATTAATAATAATAAACTTTCACCATTTTGCCGAATACCGCGCAACTGTTCCTGCTGTCCCTTGCTCAATAATTGCTGCTGCAAAATATGCGCATAGCCTAAAATGCTGCTGAGCGGCGTGCGCAGTTCGTGACTCATGTTAGCCAGAAACGCGGTTTTGGCGCGGTTGGCTGCTTCGGCATGGTCTTTTGCTTGTTCCAATTCCGCTTCTGCTTGCTTGCGTCGCGTAATATCAAAATGTAGCCCGCTGACTTTGGTGACAGACCCCTGTGCATCGCGCAAAATCCAGGCTTGCGCTTGCACCTGGCGGATTGCGCCGCTTGGTTGCAAAATGCGATATTCTAAATCGAAAGAATCCGCTTCATTAAGCGCCTGCTGGAGAATGCGCTCGGTAGCGGGCAAATCATTAGGATGCACATAAGCTCGCCAAGCCTCGTAAGTGCCAGCAAAACTACCAGGCGGCAAGCCAAAAATCTCTTCGCTACGCACATCCCAAATATTGATGTTGGTGACCGCATCGTACAAAAAAGTGCCCGCGCCCGTGGCATTCAGCGCCAACTGCAAATAACGCTGGTTTTCCCGCACAGTTTCTTCCATGCGCCTTTGTTGACTGACATCTCGCCCGATAATCACCAAACCTTCGCGTTCTTTGCGGGGGTTGAATAAAGGCACTTTGGTCATGGCAAAATAATGCGTATTTCCTTGTTCATCTTGCATTATTTCTTCAAGCTGAGAACAACACCCCTGCTGCCAAACCCGTTCATCACTGGCATAACAGTTTTCATGTGTCTCGCGCAAATGCGGTTGCAACACGGCTAAATCTAAGTCAGTTTTGCCTTGCCAAGCTTGCCCGTGCAAGCCAAAAGCCTGCAAACCTGCCGCATTCACCACTTGCCAATGCCCCTGACCGTCTTTGAAATAAACCGCATCGGGCAAAGCTTCAATCAGCGTCGTTAAACGCTTTTCACTGTCTTGCAAAGCTTGTAAATTGCGCTGCTGATCAATGGCGATTGCCGCCAAACTGACAGCTGTTTGAATGAGTTGCTGTTCAATATCAGTGGGGACGCGGGGCGTGCGGTAATAAACAGCAAAAGCCCCTAACACTTGCCCGTTGCTTGAATGAATGGGTTCAGACCAACAAGAACGCAGCGGGGTTTTTTCCATCAACTCACGAAAATCAGCCCAATAGGGATGCTGCAAAATATCTTCAGTCACCACGCGCTCACCGCGAGTGACTGCTGCCCCACAAGCCCCCATGCCATCCACAATTTTAATCCCATCCACCGCCTGATTATAAAAATCCGGCAAACTCGGGGCAGCGCCCAAGGATAAAGTCGAGCTTTCCGCGTCATAAAGCATGATCGAAATCAACATGCCCTCATGTACGCTTTCCAAAAACTTGACTAAGGCGTGAAGAATATCGGAAAGCGGCTGTTTTTTTGCAATCATTTCCAAGACTTGCGTGCGACCATTTTGCATCAAGCGAGCCTGATGTTGCAGACTGACATCTTGTGCCACGCCCTGAACCGCCTCAACATGCCCATTTTCCGCAAACACCGGAAATTCAGTCACACGCAAACGACAAAGGTGCCCATTTTTATGATATGCCTCCAATTCATACGAAGGCGTGAAGAATATCGGAAAGCGGCTGTTTTTTTGCAATCATTTCCAAGACTTGCGTGCGACCATTTTGCATCAAGCGAGCCTGATGTTGCAGACTGACATCTTGTGCCACGCCCTGAACCGCCTCAACATGCCCATTTTCCGCAAACACCGGAAATTCAGTCACACGCAAACGACAAAGGTGCCCATTTTTATGATATGCCTCCAATTCATACGGTGGCTGCTTTTGCCCTTGAATAGATAATTGTGAGTAATTTTTTGCCTTCAAATTCAGCTGGTTATCGCTTAAATAAGTGGCGTAATGCAGCAGAAATTCTGCCTGTGAATAACCCAGCACCTGCTTGACAGAAGGGCTAACATAAGTGAAAACTCCTCTAATATCATGCCGATAGAAAAAATATTCACTGCCTAAAGATTCAATCAATGTGCGGTACTTGAGCTCATTGTCACGCAATGCCTGTTCATACTGGCGCATATGCGTCACATCCGAACAACTCCCCACCAGCTTATAAGGCTGCCCACTGTCATCAAACAAAGCGGCGCCCCGATCCACCCAATAGCGCCAACGCCCCTCTTTTCCCTGGATGCGGTATTCCACATGTAGCGCATCGCCATGTTCACGGTGATGCACAATCAAAGTATTGATTTTACTAATATCCTGCGGATGAATACGATTTTGCCAAGCCTCCAATGTATGCGGAAACTCCCCTTGAGCAAAGCCTAACGCCGCATCAATATCGCCAAACCAACGCAAATGATCCGTGCGAATATCCCACTCATACAGCAAATCGCTGGCAGTTTCCGCCATCAAACGAAATTGCGCCTCGCTTTCCTGAAACTCAGCAGCCCGTTGCTGCACGCGCTGCTCCAGCGAAGCATAAGCCTTGCGTAGCGTTTCCTCCGCTTGGTGGCGTTGCCAAATATTGACCGCCAAAAACACCAACAGCAAGCAACAGAGGACGCCCAAAAACAGCAACAGCAGCGTGGTAATTAAAGGATCGTTCATTAATGTGCCTGGATTTAGCCAAAAGCTGCTTGCAGTGCCATGCCTCATGTCAACCAGCCGTTTGGGCTGGTTGGCGAGGCGCTTAACCACCAAGTATAGCCTGGATTCATTGCGACCATTGAATAGCTATATCTTTCACACCACCCGTTCGTTGCCACCGTCAATCGGCACTTGTGCGCCAGTGGTTTTGGCGAATAAATCGCTCGCCATTGCGGCGGCAAGTGCAGCGACATCTTTGGAAGTGACTTCTACGCCCAGTAAGTTATTGGTTTTGTAGGCTTCTACACTTAAACCATAGTGTTTGGCGCGTTTTTCCAGCACTTCGTCCGTCCAAATGGCAGTGTCGAATACGGCGTTGGGGTGCAAAATGTTGACACGCACGCCAAACTGCGCCAATTCCAAGGCGGCAACTCGTGCCAGTTGAGTTTGTCCGGCTTTGGCAACCGAATAAGCAGCAGCGCCGGGTCCAGGCGCGGGTACGTTTTTCGAGGCGATCATGATCAGCGCCGGATCAATGCCACGTTGCAGAAAAGGTACGCAGGCAGTGAGCAGGCGTTGATGCGCGGTGAGGTTGACTGCCAGACTTTGTGCCCAGCGATCTTCGGGCATATCAGCAATGGTGGCGCTGGGCGGGAAAATGCCAGCGTTGCTGATGACTATATCTAAGCCACCAAAGGTAGCGACGGTGTGCGCAACGGCGGCTTGCAGTTGGGCGCTGTCGGTCACGTCACAGGCTATGCCGAGAATGTCTTTAGCTTTGAATTGATTGACAATTTCTGCGTTCAAATCGAGCGCAGCGACGGCTGCGCCTTGTGCGTTTAGGGTTTCTACGCAGGCTTTGCCAATGCCGCTGGCAGCGCCCGTGACCAGGGCAATCTTGCCTTGTAATGCGGGAGCGCCGCCGCTTTTGCGTAGTTTAGCTTGTTCTAATTCCCAGTATTCCACCTCAAAAATGTCTTTTTCTGGCAACGCTTGCCAGGCTTCCAGTTGTTCGGCGGCGAGAATGGCAGACATGGTGTGTTCGCTGATGTCGTGAATAATGCTGGCTTCTTTGCTGCTGCACCCGAAGCTGAGCGTGCCTTGTCCTGCCCATACCGCCCAGCAGGGCGCGGCGTTTAGGCAGGTTAAATCGGCGCTTTGGTGGCGCTCAAAATAAGCCTGGTAATGGTCGGTGTAGTCCAGCATTGCCGCTAATGGGTCGTTGCTGATGAGTATCGGTGTGCGTTTGGTGCGAATCACATGATCGGGTGTGAGCGGTCCCCGTTGGGAAAAGGCGGCGACTTGCGCGTGGCTAGAGAAATGCTGCGCGGTGTCGCTACGATTCCAACGCGCTACCACTGCGCTGCCTTGCACTTGCGCAACGGCTTGGCGAATCTCCGCAAGCTGTTGCAAAGTGGCGCTGTCGGGCGTTGCGCGGTTGGCGGGGGGCGGTGTGATAACCGCTTGATGTTGCTGTAAATAATTTTCCGCTCGGCTGACCAATTCGAGCATGTTTTCGTAGCTTTCTCGCGCGTCGTTGGCAAAGCTAAAGACGCCATGATTCATCAAAATCATACCTTTGTAGCGCGACCAATCAGCCGTTTGGCTCAGTTCGTAGACTTTTTTTGCCAGCACAAAACCAGGCATAACATAAGGAATAATCAGGCAATCTTGTGCGTATAATTCGGCAATCCGCGCTGCGCCAGAGGGCGTGTTGCTGACGGTCACGGTGCTGTCGGCGTGGGTGTGGTCAACGAATTGAAACGGGATAATGGCGTGTAAAATCGCCTCAACGGAAGGATTGGGCGCGTAAGGATCGAGCATGGCAGCCCGTTGTGCCTGCACCATTGCGCTGTCGCTTAAGGTTTCTAAGGTAGCCATGCGTTGCAAGGTCGTCAAACGCACGGGCGCAAAACCGGCGGCTTCAATGCTGGCTAAATCCCAGCCGCTGCCTTTGACGTATAGCACTTCTTCGGTTTCGCCAAATAAATTGGTGTAACCGGCTTTGACCGAGGTGTTGCCGCCGCCATGCAGCACCAACGCGGGTTCGCGTCCCAATAGGCGTGAACTGTAAACCCGCATGAGCAGGGGATCGTTATTGAAGCTCGCGGCTTCTTGGTCATTCCAGAGACTTTGCATAGATAGGATCACTTTGAATAGAGTTAGGGAAAAAATGAAGATGGAAGCAGATTTTACTGTTTATGCCGATTTTTAACAGGCATTATAGGTTCGATAACATTCAAACCTAGGCGGCTGAAATCTATTACGCGCCAAAATCCATCTCGCCACTCAAGAGCGCAACGCCTATAATGCGCGATAAGCGTAAAATCAAAAGGCTGATGAATAGCGTTGGAAAATAGCGCCAGCAGCCATCTTTCATCTAAAGGAGACTAGAGTATGTTAGAAATCCGCATTCATGGGCGCGGCGGGCAAGGCAATGTGGTTGCCGCCTATTTGCTTGCCGCCGCCGCTTTTGAAGTCAATCGCTACGGGCAGGCTTTTCCTAATTTTGGCGCAGAGCGACGCGGTGCGCCAGTGGTCGCTTTTGTGCGTTTAGCCGATCAGCCCATTCGCCGCCGCTGTCAGGTGCGTTCTCCGGCTTTTTTGATTGTACAAGACGAAGCCTTGCTGCATGTCCCTGGCGTGCTGGATGGTTTGCAAGCGGGCGGCGGCGTGCTGGTCAATTCTAATCACAGCAGCGAGCAGCTTAACGCACAAATGCAGACCAATAACCTGATTGGGCTACCTGCCACGCCGCTGGCACAGCAAATTTTAGGGCGTCCGGTGCCTAACACCGCGCTACTGGCAGCGTTTTTGGCGCTGACGGATATGCTGCCGCAAGAAGCCTTGAGCAAGGCGCTGAGTCACCGCTTTAAGGGCGCTGTGCTAGAGCGCAATTTACAACTGATTAACGTAGCGGCAAGCCAAGTGCCGGCTGGACAATGGAAAACCACCGAAACTGTGGCGGAGGCAGAATAATGTTGCAAGCACTTGAAGGTTCTCAGGCTATCGCCCGTACTGTGGCGCTCTGTCGTCCACAGGTCGTCTCCGCTTATCCCATCACGCCGCAAACGCATATTGTGGAAAATATTTCCAAACTGGTTGCTGATGGACAATTTAATTGCGAATTTATCAGCGTGGAAAGTGAGTTTTCCGCTGCTTCAGTGGCTTTGGGCGCAGCAATGGCGGGTTCTCGCGCCTATACCGCCAGCGCCTCGCAAGGCATTTTGCTCATGGCAGAAGTGCTTTACAACATCGCCGGAATGCGCGTCCCCCTGGTGATGACGTGCGCCAACCGCGCTATTTCCGCGCCCCTTTCGATTTGGAATGACCAACAAGATTCAATGGCAGTGCGTGATGCTGGCTGGATTCAGTTGTACTGCGCCGATAATCAAGAAGCAGTGGACACCACCATCCAAGCCTATCGCATTGCTGAGCGCACCGAATTGCCCGTGATGGTCTGTATGGATGGCTTTACCCTCACGCACACGTTAGAAGGTATTGATGTTCCAGAACAACAGCAAGTTGATGACTTCCTGCCGCCCTATCATTTCCAACGTGCATTAGACCCGCGTAATCCCACCAGCATCGGCACATTACTATCGCCCGATTTTTACCCAGAAGCGCGGCATTCACACCACCAAGCACTGCTCAACGCCGCTGCCGAAATCATCGCCGCCGATCAAGATTGGGGCGCAGTGTGTGGACGCAGTTACGGCGGCTTACTAAAAGTCATAGGCGCGGCAGATGCTGAAATCGCCATCATTTGCTTAGGTTCAGTATTGGGCACATTGGAAGCTGCATTGTCTGAAATGCAGCCGCAGCGCCCGGTCAAGCTCATCCACTTACGCACGTTCCGCCCGTTCCCAGCAGAAGCCTTACGCCAAGTCTGCGCTGGCTTAAGCGATGTCATAGTGCTAGAACGCGCCATTGCGCCAGGTAGCGGCGGCATTGTCGGCTTAGAAGTGGTAGCAGCCTTAAGCCAGTTAGACAGAGTACCGCGTGTCCACAATTGTGCCGCTGGTTTGGGCGGGCGTGACATCCCGATGGAAATATTACCGCAGTTACTCAGCATGATTGACGACGAAGACCGCAGTTTCCGCATTATTGACGTAGATGTGAGCAAATTACCCATAGAAGATCGCTAACGCCGCTCATTGCTGACGGCTCAAGTTGTGCGTTGGAATGCCGGTTGCTGTACCGGCATTCTGCCTCGACTGACAGACACCAATGCAATGCTTCTTTTAATTTTCACAGACCAAAATCCAATGCGTTCTTTAATCCCATTGTTCTGCTTACTCTTGTGCAATACTGTTTGGTGCATTGAAGAAACAGCACCCGCAACCGTACCAGAAACAGTGAAAAATGCAGTGCTCGAAGAAATCTACAAAATCGGCTTGGTTAAACTCCAACCAGCCACTTTATTGTTTCATTCAGCGCCCGATATGGACGATGTTTACGAAACCATTATTGGCGCTTATGTATTTCAAATTACCCCAGATGCCAGCACCCTGTTGCGCGGCGATTTGTTTTATACCAACGCGGGTTTGTTACTAGACGAAGCGCAACGCGCACAAGTACGGCGCGAAACCCTAGCGTTGCTGGCGGAAGAAGACATGATTTTGTATCCAGCACATGACATAACGCGCTATTGCCTCACGGTTTTCATTGATTTGGACTGTGAATATTGCGCTAAATTGCGCCATGATGTGCCGCGTTTAACGGCGGCTGGCGTGCGCGTGCGTTTTTTAGCTTTTCCGCAAGCTGGCTTAAATTCTCAAACCTTTAGGGACACAGTATCCATCTGGTGCGCACCCAATCGCGCCGCAGCTTTGGCGCGTCAAGAAGCCAAAGAACCGATCGAACCGCGCCAATGCGACAACCCGGTTGCCGCGCATTTTCATTTGGCTGAAGCCTTTCAAGTGGAAGGTACACCCACCTTGGTATTTGCTGACGGCGCTATGCAAGCGGGCTATCCGGGCTTTAAGCGGCTCATGCAACTACTTGAACAACATCTTCTCACGCAATAGCAAATTTAAATGAAATTCTTAAAAAACTGGAACTTTGATTTATGAGACATGCACACCCTATTTTACTGCCAACATTCTTGTTTACTCTATGTTTCTGTTCTTCACTACAGGCAGAACAAGTTACCTTAAATCTTAAAGAAGCAGAACTGGATACCTTGATTCATATGGTATCGGAAGTTACTGGCAAGAATTTCATTGTAGATGAACGGGTAAAAGGCAAGGTAACAGTTATTTCTGCTGCACCTATGGATAAAGAAGAACTCTACCAAACTTTCTTATCAGTGCTCAGTGTGCAGGGTTTTGCTGCGATGCCAGAGGGACACGTCATTAAAATCGTACCAGACGCAATGGCTAAATCGCAAAATACCCTGGTTGGTAATCAGCAAGTTGCCGGACAAGGGGATGATTATGTGACACAAATTATTGAAATTAAAAATATTAATGCTGCACAATTGATTCCGATTTTGCGCCCGCTGGTACCGCAACAAGGGCATCTGGCTGCCAATCCTGAAAACAATGTACTGGTTGTTTCGGATCGTTCTTCTAATATTGAACGCCTGCTTAAACTCATTCGCCGCATTGATCAACCCCAGCAAAATGAAGTAGATGTAGTGATGCTGGAAAATGCCGCCGCAACTGAAGTGGTGCGTATTCTCAACGCGCTAAACCCACAACCTGTCGGTGGCGGCGGGCAAAATACCCCTGGTAGCGCCAATGTGCTGGCAGACGAGCGCACTAATAGCCTATTGATTAGCGGCGATAAAAATGAGCGGCTACGTTTGCGGGGACTCATCACTCATTTAGACACGCCGCTGGAGACCGTCGGCAACACGCAAGTAGTCTATTTGCGCTACGCCAAAGCCAGCGAATTGCTGCCCGTGCTACAAGGCGTCAGCGATAGTTTGTCAGGCATTAAACACAGCAACTCCTCTGCTGCCATGCCTGTCGCAGCGGCGGGTAATGTGGGCAATGTAGCAACGCCTGGTGCGGGTGGCGCGACTGTCTCCACCAATATCCAAGCTGACGACAGCACCAACAGCCTCATCATCACAGCCGCGCCCGACGTGCAACAAGCCTTGCAAACCGTGTTACGCCAACTGGACGTGCGGCGGGCGCAAGTGTTGGTAGAAGCCATTATTGCCGAAGTTGAAGCCAATAAAACGCAGGAATTGGGCGTGCAGTGGATTGTGGAAGGCTTATCTGGCAGCACTGGTCCAGTGGGACTCGTCAATTTTGGCAGCCCTGGCGGCGGCATTGTAGATGTGGCTTCCAGCCTGTACAACCGCTCCTTACCAAGCGCCACTGCGGTCAATGGCGCAAATATTGGCATCGGGCGCTACGCTGACGGCGCCTCCTTTAATTTTGCCGTTTTGTTACGCGCCTTGGCAGCCGACAGCAACACCAATGTATTATCTACACCCTCGCTGGTCACACTAGACAACGAAGAAGCAGAAATCCATGTGGGGCAAAACGTGCCCTTTATCACTGGACAATACACCAACACGGGTAGCAGCGCGGGTTCTACCAGTCCTTTTCAGACTATCCAACGTGAAGACGTGGGTATCAAGTTGCGCGTCAAACCGCAAATCAACGAAGGCAACACCATTAAATTAGAAATTCAACAAGAGGTGTCTAGCCTAGTACCAGGCACAACAGGCACTGCCGACGTAGTGACCAACACCCGCACCCTCAAAACTGTGGTCATGATCGAAGATGGCAACATGCTAGTGCTCGGCGGGCTGATTGATGAATCCCTGTCTGACACAGCGCAAAAAGTCCCAGGTTTAGGCGATTTGCCCCTCGTCGGCGGCTTATTCCGTTCACAAGGGGTTAAGAAAGTCAAACGTAACCTCATGATTTTCTTACATCCAGTCATCATCCGTGACGCCCAGATGGAAAACCAACTGAGCCACAGCAAATACAATTTCATGCGCAACGCACAGTTAGCACACCGTGCTGACGGCGTGCCCTTCACGCAAAAAGTGGACATTCCGGTGCTCATCGATCTCAACGAATTTCTCACTCAACTCCCCGGCAACACCCACCCAGTGCAGCTCCCCCCAGCTCCCACCGAGACTGAACGCAACTAAAACACAAAAGGCGCTAACCTAGCGCCTTTTGTGTTTAATGCCCCTGCCAAGCCGTTTTTCTGCCCGTTGCAAAGCAGATAACAAGCTGCTATTGCTCACATACTTCAATGACTTATTGACATAAGTTAAACTAAATTCTAATATCTTGCTCCATTGCTCTTACCTGCCTAACGAGTTAAGCAACCATGAAGATTTATTTAGACACACTTCCGCCCCTAGAAACCCCCGCAGATCGCCTGGCGGTGACACTCTTTATCGCCTTCGTTGTGCATCTGTTTTTGCTATTCGGCATTGGTTTTGAGTTTGAACGCAGTGGCAAGCAAGTCAACACCAAGTTAGACATAGTGCTGGTGCAAACCAAAACCCAAGAAGCCCCAGAAGATGCTAAATATCTAGCCCAAGCCAATCAAGAAGGCGGGGGTGAGGATACCGAAGAAGTGCGTGCCGCAACCCCAACCCGCGCCGAATTTCCAGACCCGCAGCCGGAAGTCACCGGCACTTATATGCCGCCGCAATTAGCCGCCGCCAATCAACAGCCTGTAGAACAACAACTGACTGCACAGCATTCAATAGAAAAAATCGAACTAGAAAGACAACAAGAAGAAATTCAAACTGATTTAGAAGAAACGGGAGAGGAACTGCAAACTGTACCCGCCACGCCGCAGCAAAACAAAGCAGATTTGATTCTCAGTGCGCGTAATACGGTTGCCAGCATTCAAGCAGATTTAGATGAAAACTACCGGCGCTTTCAAGATCGTCCACCGCATAAATATATCAATGCCCGCACCAAAGCCTCGCATTACGCCAGTTATATGGATGCTTGGCGAGTTAAAGTAGAGGGGCTAGGTACACAACATTACCCACGTCAAGCCCGCAAGCGTAAATTATCCGGTTCTTTAATCATGGAATTGGCGTTGAATGCAAACGGCACTATTTTCAGCGTGGAAATTCTGGAAACTTCAGGTTATCCCCTGTTAGATGCAGCAGCAATGGAAATTGCCCGCATGGGCGCACCTTACCAGCCTTTTTCAGAAGAAATCAAAGAAGAACTAGGTAGCAACGGCGTGTTGCACATTATCCGCACCTGGCGTTTTGATAGCCAATCCGGGTTTGCGGGCGTGTCTTCAGATGAGCATTCACGGCTTTCCACCCTATCACCCACACAATCCAAGCAGAAAGCTAAAATCTGATGCGGATTTATCCACAATCAGTCAAGCGCTGTGCAAAGAAACTCACCGCATCGAATTGATCCGGCATTGTCAAACAATGCTTTAACAACGCAAAATCCAACTCTGGCAATAATCTGCTTTTTTCAATTAACACATAGTCATTTTCTACCAAAGCAAACAACTGAAAATTGCCTTTCTTCCAAAACCAAACTTCCGGGATTTTATGCGGTTTGTAAATCTCCAGTTTATTAATTGAACCACTGGATACAATGATTTCTAACACCAAATCAGGAATGGCTTTATCGCTGCCAATGCAGTAGGATTCATCCGGCTCTCCTGCTGAATAACCGGGTTTATCCAAGTGCACACTGCCGTGTCCATAAAAACGTATGCCTTTACTACGCATATAGGTTTCCAATAAATAACCAATGCTGGTTTTAGCGTCTTCATGTTCTGGACTGGGTGACATGATTTCGAGTTCTCCGCGCAAATAGGTTAATTTGGGATACATGCGATCAGCAAAAACTTGCTCTAGCAACAAAAATTGTTCCCAACCAATCTGTCCGGTATTCACCAACCCTAGCGCAGATGTTATTGTGCTTGCGTGCATTCTATGTCTCCTAAGTGCCTGAAATATCTCAAATTACCCCAAACTCTGCGCAAAGAAACTCACCGCATCGAATTGATCCGACATTGTCAAGCAGTGCTTTAACAACTCAAAATCCAACTCTGGCAATAATCTGCTTTTTTCAATTAACACATAGTCATTTTCTACCAAAGCAAACAACTGAAAATTGCCTTTCTTCCAAAACCAAACTTCCGGGATTTTATGCGGTTTGTAAATCTCCAGTTTATTAATTGAACCACTGGATACAATGATTTCTAACACCAAATCAGGAATGGCTTTATCGCTGCCAATGCAGTAGGATTCATCCGGCTCTCCTGCTGAATAACCGGGTTTATCCAAGTGCACACTGCCGTGTCCATAAAAACGTATGCCTTTACTACGCATATAGGTTTCCAATAAATAACCAATGCTGGTTTTAGCGTCTTCATGTTCTGGACTGGGTGACATGATTTCGAGTTCTCCGCGCAAATAGGTTAATTTGGGATACATGCGATCAGCAAAGATTTCCTCTAGCAACAAGAATTGTTCCCAGTCAATTTGTCCGGTATTCACCAACCCTGCTGCGGGTGCATTTGTAATTGCGTGCATAGCAGTTCTCCTCCGCGCAATTTCAATGATTCAACTCAACATTTCTTTTAAACTGGCTAAATGCGCTTTGCCTTTAGCTTGTTTTTGTTCTGGCGATACCGGCGTAGCGCGTTTGCCACCTTCCCAAATGAGATGTTCCTGCGGTAGTTCACTTAAAAAACGGCTGGGTTCGCAGCTTTTGGTCTCGCCGTAGCGTTTACGGCGTTGGGCGAGGCTAAAAGTCAGACTTTTTTGCGCACGAGTGATGCCAACATACGCCAGCCGCCGTTCTTCTTCCAGCATTTCCGGCGTGTCCATGCTGTTGGCGTGCGGCAGAATTTCTTCCTCCATGCCAACCAAAAACACATGCGGAAATTCCAGCCCTTTGGCGGCGTGCAGCGTCATCAGCGCCACCCGATCCAGCGGTTTGTCTTCTGCTTGGCGCTCCAAAATATCCATCAGGCTCAGGTGCGCGACCAATTCCGGCAGCTTTTTGTCTTCCGGCGACTGCTCGGTAAGGTTTTGCAGCCAATTGATAAGCTCTTGAATATTCGCCATTTTACGCTCGGCAGTTTTGATTTCGTGCTGATCTTGTAACCAACCCTCGTATTGGCTGGTGTGCAGCAATTCCTTGGCAAGTTCCACCGAATCCACACCGCGCTCGGCACGGTCATTTAAGTCACCGATCCAACGCCCAAAATGCTCCAAACGCTGAAGCGAACGCTCGGATAACAACTCACGCAAGCCCAACTCAAAACAGGCGGTAAATAGGCTCACTTCGCGCTGTTGCGCGTAATTACCCAGTTTTTCCAGCGTGGAAGTGCCAATTTCGCGGCGCGGCGTGTTAATAATCCGCAAAAAGGCGTTGTCGTCGTCGGGATTCACCACCAAGCGCAAATACGCCATAAAATCCTTAATTTCCGTGCGCTCAAAAAACGACGTGCCGCCGCTGATAAAATAAGGAATCTTATGCGTGCGCAACACCCGCTCAAACAGCCGCGACTGATGATTGCTACGATACAGGATCGCATAGTCGGCATATTCGGCGTTGTGGCGGAATTTGTGACTAATGAGTTCAGACACCACGCGCTCAGACTCAGTGGTTTCATCTTGCGTACTGATCACGCGCAATGGCTCACCCGGACCCTTGTCGCTCCAGAGTTTCTTCTCAAAAATGTGCGGGTTATGTGCAATCAAATGGTTAGCTGCCTGCAAAATATAACCGCTAGAACGGTAATTTTGCTCCAATTTAACCACCTCCAAACGCGGAAAATCTGCTTGCAACAGCTTCAAATTCTCCGGCTGCGCCCCGCGCCAAGCATAAATAGACTGATCATCATCGCCCACTACGGTAAACGCCTGCCGCACGCCCGTCAGCAGCTTCAACAACTCATACTGACAGCGATTCGTATCCTGATACTCATCCACCAACAAATAATGAATTGTGCCCTGCCAACGCTCCCGCACCTCAGCGTTTTCCGCCAACAAGCGCGTCGGCTGCACAATCAAATCATCAAAATCCAGCGCGTTATAGGCTTTTAACTGGCGCTGATACATTTCGTAGAGTTTTGCCCCCGTATGCGCCGCCTCATCTTCCGCTTGCGCCGCCGCCTGCTCGGGACTGAGCAAAGCATTTTTCCAATGGCTGATTTGGAATTGCAACGCCTGCAAACGGTCTTTATCCAGCAAATTGTGCTTATTCGACAAGCTTTGCAACAGACTGCTGCTATCGCTGGCATCGAAAATCGAAAAACCCGCTTTATAGCCCAACACCTTGATTTCCTTACGCACCATGTTCAATCCCAAGGTGTGAAAAGTAGACACCATCAGCCCACGCTTATCCTTGTTATCCAACAACTCGCCAACCCGCGACTGCATTTCCCGCGCAGCTTTATTGGTAAAAGTCACAGCCGCGATATGCCGCGCCGCCATCCCCGCCTTTTGCACCAAATACGCGATTTTGCGCGTAATCACGCGGGTTTTGCCGCTTCCCGCGCCCGCCAGCACCAGCAAAGGCGTATCCAGATTTTTAATCGCCTCGCGCTGGCGAGGGTTTAAATCATTTAACATACCGTGATTGTTTCTCGTTTACTCAAAAAATCTACTGTAAAAACCCTAAACACGCTGACTTTCGCGCCGGAGTTGCCGATAACCCTAGGATGTGCTGAGCATTTTTTGCGAAGCGCATTATTCGCGGTAAACGATGCTACGCGGGTTGGCGGGTCTTGATTCGGCGTTAAAACAACTCACTATGTGAACCTGTCCGCACTAAAACCCGCTTATCTTCTATAAACTGATAAATCAGCAACCAATCCGGCTTGATATGACATTCCCGATGCGCTTGCCAAGTACTCGTCAAGCTGTGGTCTTTATGCTTTTTCGCCAAAGATTTGTCGTTTGCCAATAACATCACAATTTCCAACGAGTCTTCTATTTTGCAACGGTTTGACCGTTTGACTTTTTTCAAGTCCTGCTTAAATTGTGAAGTTTGAACAACTTGCCTCATGCGTCATCCCACTGATTTTTTAAATCAGCCAAACTGACTCCTTCATATTCACCGCGCTCGGCAGCCTGCATGGACTCTATCGTAGTTTGATTCGGATAGCGCGACTTGAAATTTAAAAAATCAATAAATTTCAAAACCTCTTGGGCTTGTATTTCTGGCAATGTTTTAACATGCTCATAAATTAAGTCAGCCGTATTCATTTTATTTCATCTCTTTTGCTACAAAAAACGCTTGGTCATGGATAACAGACCTGCCGGGTTGATGGGCTCACTGTGAGGGCTACTCGCTTCGCCGCCGATTACCGTGAATGTCCGACACGTCGCAAACATTCCGGTCTGGGTTACAAACCCCGACCGGAACGAGTGAACACAAATCAAGTGTATGACAGATTCTGACAGGTTTCTAAAATCTGTAAGGTTTTATCTTACATTGATTTTATGACTCATATAAAATCGCTATAGTGCATTAATTAGGACAATCTACTTTAAATTCCCATTGTGTACTATTAGCACCATCGCAGTTAGGTATAACTTTTACTGTAATAGTCGAACTATTTCCCTGATAAGTAAGAGGCTGCGATAACTCTATATAGTTACCTGGACCTACGCATCCAGTATCAAACAAAGTCTTGCCTTCATAAAGCACGAGCATCTGGTCTTTAACTACATGCATAGTATAGCGAAACATAAATGAACCTGAAGTTTTACCCATTTGTACATCATGTGTTTCTGGATTTGAACTTCCAGCCTCAACTAAACCATTGCAAGCCAATGTTGAGGTTGGTGCGGTGGTGGTGGTTGAGCAATTGGCACAATTTGTTCCATAATTATCTAATATCCACCATATTTTTCCATCATTTGTAGGCATAAACTTCAGATCAGCCCACATAGCCAGATTAGGTAATTGCTCTAAGGTTGCAACAGGTATATGAATATCCATATTTTGCTTAATAATTGTGGTGCAGCAAGAATTGCAACCGGTGCTAGATACTGTATTTGTGTTGGTTGTTAGGGGATTAGTTGCAACAGGGGAAGCTGCTGCTGTGCTGCTATTAGAGGCAGTTTGCCCGCTCGCGCCTGAAAATAGAGGTGAATTGGTTTGAGTGGTATTGGCGGATGGCGCTTGGGTATTAGATAACCTATTTTGAACATAGGAAGAAGCATTTAAAGCATCAAACCACTTTTGCGCTATTTTTTCCTCTCCGCTTGAATTAGGATGAACTCTATCTTGAAGTAAATCAGTTGATTCATTAAAACCAGTAAATTGATCCACAATAATAATAGGAGACTGTGTAGTTGTTTTGGCACTAGCAATTGCTGCCAATTCGGTATTGTAGTTTTGATAGTCGCTAAGTGGAAAACGCCCGCCAACCGTAATAGGATAAATTTGCGCTAAAAATATAATCATTGTTGGATTTTTGGTGCGCAGATTATCAATAACCTTACCCACTTCATTTGCCGCTTCATTAGCTTTATAAGGAGCACAAGAACCGGTAAGATGATTTGCGCCTATATACACTAAAGCAACATCTGGTTGGGTTGTCCAAAGCGAGATAAATCCTTGTAAATCTTGGATACATCCACCCAGTTTTGCGCTGTGATCCTGATCAAAAGAAACTGAATGCCGACTTGTTGTGTGCCCAACAAAATCAACATCCCAGCCAGCAGCGATCATTTTATCCCACAAAGGTTTTCGCCAACTTGGTGGAATATTAGTACCCAAGTTGTTATTGCCGACGGTTATGGAATCCCCCATAGGTACTATTTTAATAGGAGCGGCATAAGCAAAAAGACTCGTTGCGATAAAAAAACTCGTAAACAAAAGCCGGTAAACAAACCTATTGCGTATATTACATACATGCGTTTTTTTCATGATGAAGTCCTAATTGAGTAAATTGAAGCAATGGTAAATGCAGCTAATCTACACCCAACACACGGAAGCTGTCAAAAAGGTTGTGATGATAATCTCTATATAGTATGAATTATTGCAAGATGGATTGGGGCATTTGTTAAAGGTTATAAACTGGCTAGATTGCATAAAAATGCCCTGCTGGGAAAATTTTTAAGTTGCTTCTATTTTTCGTTTAGGTGTATAGTCTGAGTCTGTTTTTATTTATTATCCACAGAGGGTTGGCTTATGAATTTAAAGTTATTTATGATAGGTATAGCAGCCTTGCTGTTAGCGGCTTGCGGTGGTGATGGGGGGGCTAGCACAACGCAAAGTGCTGGCGGTGGTTCAGCTATTCCAAGTTCTACGACTACTATTCCAAGTTCTACGACTACTGGTACGAGCAATAGGGTAACGAATAGCAGTAGCGCGATTGGCGCAACCTTGACGGGTAACAGCTTTGAGCTTGGGGTTATCGGCAATATGCCGTACTACGATCAAAATGCTGCCTGGACGAATGCGCGCAATGAGTTAAACACTGCTGCGCTATCCTTTGCTGTGCATTTAGGCAATCTTAAAGGCTTTAATCGCCAATGTGACACTACCTATTACACAACACTCTTAAATCAATTTAATGCCTTAACACATTCCTTAATTTATACGCCAGGTGAAAATGATTGGGCAACATGCAGCCGCATTGATAACGGTAACTATTATTTTGAAGATCGTTTAAGTTTGTTGCGCAATTTGTTTTTTTCTGGCAACCAAAGTCTGGGGCAAAACAAGCTTACCTTGAAACGTCAAAGTACCGAAATGGTCGGGTATGGCGCTTACCCTGAAAATGCCTTATGGACGATCAATAATGTAACTTTTGCGACTTTTCATGTGGTTGGTTATAACGATAATGCGGGTCTTCAACCAGGTGATAATACAGCGGCAGGGCTTCAGCGCAGTGGCGAATCGGCTGCGCGTCAGGCTGCAAACCTGGCGTGGTTAAGCTATGTTTTTACTGCTGCAAAATCCTCTAAGGGGCTCATGTTGTTTATGCACCAGAGCAACCCCGCTTGGGACACTCCTAGCAGCGGCACTACCCCTCCTACTGTTTACACCCCTTTCTTTAATAATCTAGTCTCTTTAGCCGGAGCTTATGGTAAACCTGTATTGGTTGCGCAGGGCGGCTCTCTAGCTGGCTCTAATTTTCGTTTTGATAAACCCAATCTTGCGCCTGGTCAAGGTGCAGATATTCGTTATTTGAACCGACTCCAAGTATTCGGCAACGACGATATGCACTGGGTACGGGTGTTAGTCAATCCAGATTCAACTGATGTCTTTTATATTCAACCTGAAATTATTGATGAAAATCGTCGTACTGTTTCGGCAGCCACACCCGTAGGCGTAAAAGGTTGTGCTTTTTGTGTTGATCCGGCACAAAGTTTTGATCTGGGTGTGATTGGTGATCAACCGATTTCAATATTGCCTGATGCTGAATGGAACAACTTAATGACGGATATGGAACAAGCAAACTTACGTTTTGCTATGCATACAGGTAATATTCGTCCTAATCTTACTAATACCCCGTGCAGTGACGGTCATTATGCAGGCGTCTTAGCTAAGTTTAATGCTTTTGCTAAACCTTTTTTCTATACCCCGGGTGAAAATGACTGGGTTTTATGTCCGAGCGCTGATCCAACCGAACGCTTAGCACGCTTGCGTCAGTTCTTTACGATTCAAGGGGATAAAAGTTTTGGACAGCAACCCATGTTCGTTAATAGCCAGAGTGATTTTTTAAGCTATCGGAAGTATTCAGAAAACAAAATGTGGTCAGTCAATAACGTAATGTTTGCAACTCTGCATACAGTTGGAGATACCACAAGTGCGCCAAACAATAACAATACAAACATTCCGCGGAATAATAATTTTAATGACATTACGGGTACTAACGCGGATGAATTTACTGAGCGGCAAGCGGCTAATTTGGATTGGATACATTTAGCTTTCCAACAAGCCAAAAATCAAAATGCTGCGGGCGTTGCCTTCTTTACACATGGGCATTCTGACTGGTTAGATAACGATGCCTATCCAAGCGCCTCTATTTCACAAGCCTATGGTCAGATACTCGAATTACTGCGTAGTGAAACCATTGGTTTTGGTAAACCGGTGCTCTTAGTACATGGGGGTGAATATGGTTATTTCCGTGTTGATAAACCGCTGACCGATGATGTTGAACCCTTTGATGGAAGCAATAAATTGCTAGAAAACTTCATGCGGGTAGAAAACTTTGGTGGGGCAAGACATGCCAAAGGAGACTTGTTGCACAATCTTGCGCATTGGGTGCGTATCACTGTTGATCCAAGTCACCCTGATGTATTCTTAGTTCGAGCAGAAATTGTAGAGAACAACTAACAATTATCAGGGGTTGAATAGAAAAAGCACAAAGCAATGCTTTGTGCTTTTTCTTTAGTTTGATTGCACAGTGTGCATTCATTATAAAAACGGTTATCCATCTAATTTTTTCGTACATACTGCATTTTAAAATATTCTTGCACAATCATTTTTCAGCAAGAGCAGTGCATTTCTTAACAGCTTTTGGCGACAGCATCAGCCATTTTTTCCCACTTTCAAGCTGCGCGAGTGCGCAAGGCATCGTCTACGCTCATGAGCATCAAATCAGATCACTGGATTCGCCGCATGGCAGAACAACAGCAGATGATCAGTCCCTTTTCGCCGCAACAAGTCAAAAGCGCGGGTGGGCAACGCTTGATTTCTTACGGAACTTCTAGCTATGGCTATGATGTGCGTTGCGCCAATGAATTTAAGGTGTTTACCAACATTAACTCGATTATTGTTGACCCTAAAGATTTTGACGAAAAAAGCTTTGTGAGTATTCAAGCTGATGTGTGTCTTATTCCGCCTAATTCTTTTGCACTGGCACGTACCGTTGAGTATTTTCGCATTCCCCGCGAGGTGCTAGTGATCTGTGTCGGTAAAAGCACCTATGCACGGTGCGGGATTATCGTTAATGTCACGCCCTTAGAACCCGAATGGGAGGGGCATGTTACCTTAGAATTTTCCAATACCACGCCGCTTCCTGCCAAAATTTACGCCAACGAAGGCGTAGCTCAGATGTTATTTTTAGGTGCAGACGAAACCTGTAGCACTTCCTATAAAGATCGTAGCGGCAAATACCAAGGGCAACGCGGTGTCACCTTGCCCAAGGCTTGATCTCTTGAGTTGGGTTTTGTTCAATGCGGAGCTTTACCTCCAAACACCTTGGCGAATAAAACAATAATCAATTGATTTAATTATGGTTTTATTTTCACTACATCAATCTTACCGACCTTTTTAAACGCAGCAAACGCTCTGCGCTTCCGATAGATTTCTCTGGTTTTTTTGCTTATTTCCGTAATAGCCGCATAATGCCGCTTTTGCGTGTCCAGAGGTCATAAACACTATGTTTACAGGTATTATTCAAGCGGTTGGTAGTATCGCGGCGTTAGAACAGGGCGCGACTGATATGCGCTTGTCTGTGCGCACCGGCAAATTGGATTTAGGTGATGTGCAATTGGGCGACAGCATCGCAGTGAATGGCGTGTGCCTGACCGCGGTGGAATTGCCTGGCAATGGCTTTAAAGCCGATGTGTCGGCGGAAACCTTGGCGCATACCACGCTGGGACAATTGGGTATCGGCGGTCGGGTCAATCTGGAAAAGGCGCTGACTTTGAGTACGCGCTTAGGTGGGCATTTGGTCAGCGGGCATGTAGACGGGCAGGGCACGGTGCGCGACAGGCGCATGGTGGGGCGCTCGATTCAGTTTAGCATTCAAGCGCCACCTGCCTTGGCGCGGTATATTTCGCGCAAAGGTTCGATTTGTGTAGATGGCATCAGTTTAACGGTCAATGCGCTACATGATGAAAATTCTGCCTGCGTGTTTGAATTAAACATAGTACCCCATACTTTAGCCGAGACCACTTTAGTAACTGCGCAAGTCGGGCAGACGGTCAATCTCGAAGTGGATTTGGTAGCGCGGTATCTGGAACGTTTGCTGGGGGTTGACCGCGAAGAGAAACCCGCGTCTCGCATAACTGAAGCTTTTTTAGCACAACATGGCTTTTTGTAACATTTTATAGTCGGATTACTGAATCTTTAAAATAAAAGATATATAAAATCATATGCTTAATAATTATAAAAATATAATTATTGAGTAATCCTACTATAATTGTGTTAGGTCGAAAAACCAGAGAATAAAATGATGCACAGCGTTCAATACGATAACTGCGATATTATCATCCGTTTACCACGCACTGCACTACCGCCACAGACTTTAATAAAACTGTTGGAGTGGTTGCAACTTGAAGAAATTCGCCATATCAGCCAATTATAGTAGGATTACTCAATAATTATATTTTTATAATTATTAAGCATATGATTTTATATATCTTTTATTTTAAAGATTCAGTAATCCGACTATAACTCAAGCGCAGGCGGATGAATTAGCCATAGAAATTAAACAAGCAACCTGGAAAGAATTGCAGCATTATGTCCGCTGAAGCAGTCATAAAGGATTTTCGCGTTTTTTTGTTCCTCCAATAGAAGTTCTCACGGAACAAAAATTTCCGCTTTAATCACAGAAAATGGTAGTTGAGTTGATCTCTCAATGACTTTAACAAGATTTTGTATTTGAGGTTTTGCATGGCATTAAACACAACTGAAGAACTCATTAACGACATTCGCCAAGGCAAAATGGTCATCCTTATGGATGACGAAGACCGCGAAAACGAAGGCGACTTGATTATGGCAGCCAGCCGAGTACGCCCAGAAGACATCAATTTCATGGCGCGTTACGGGCGCGGCTTGATTTGCTTAACGCTCACCCAAGCCAGATGCCGACAGCTCCAATTGCCGCTGATGGTCAACGACAACAACAGCCCCCACAGCACCAACTTCACCGTCTCCATTGAAGCCGCACAAGGCGTCACCACCGGCATCTCCGCTGCTGACCGCGCCGTCACAGTGCGAGCAGCAGTAGCAGAAAATGCCAAGCCCTCAGATTTAGTGCAGCCAGGGCATATTTTTCCGCTCATGGCACAACCAGGCGGCGTATTGCGCCGCGCCGGACACACAGAAGCCGGTTGTGACTTAGCACGGCTGGCAGGCTTAGAACCCGCCGCAGTCATTGTCGAGATATTAAACGAAGACGGCACAATGGCACGTCACCCCGACCTCGAAAAATTCGCCCAACAACACAACGTCAAAATCGGCACTATCGCCGACCTCATCCACTTTCGCATCAACAACGAAAAAGCCGTCGAACAAGTCGCCAGTTGCAAACTCCCCACCGAATTTGGCGACTTCACCCTCTACGCCTACCAAGACGCGATAGAAGACGCAGTACACCTGGCGCTGGTCAAAGGCAACGTACGCAGCGAAGAGCCAACCCTAGTACGGGTGCATTTGCAAAACACCCTCTGCGACCTCACCAACAGCCTCCGCGGCGACTGCGGCTGGCCCCTGCGAGACGTTCTCAGCCGCATTGCCCAAGCCGACAGCGGCGTAGCAGTGATCCTGCAACAGCGCGAACAACCCAGACACCTGGTCTCACGCATTCTGCATTATGCGCAACAAGACGCCGGACAAGACTTACCCGCCCAGCCCAGCAATTGGGACTTACGCACTTTTGGCTTAGGCGCACAAATCCTCTCCGACCTAGGCGTGCGCCAAATGCGCGTTTTGAGTGCGCCTAAGAAAATCCACGCCATTTCAGGCTTTGGACTAGAAGTTGTTGAATATGTAGACAAATAAAGAAACCCTGCGCCCGCCGTTTTAATGAACGACAGCATGTTACAAACCATCCACCCTTGAAGTTACCCGCCCTATTGATAAGATTCAGACCTTCCAGGTTTTAGAAACCTGGAAGGTCTAAGCATACTCTGTGATGTTTCAGCCGAATCTCCTCACCCACTTCCCATCTTCTTCGCTCAAGTTAATCATCACCACGCCTAAAATTACACCATTGTGTCTCACAAGGGACACCATCATTATCACCATCTATCTTTACGTTAGGACAGTTTTCGAGGTAAAACCTAGCTTCTTCACAAGAAAGCATTTCTGTACAATATTGCTTACCTTCGCAGGCGTAATTATTCTGCGGCTCTGTTATTTGAGGATTCATCACAGGAGAGCTTGGTTCAATAGGGGAGCCTGGCTCATCCTTTGTTTCTGGTATCAATAGGTTATAAGCAATGGCTGCAATACCTACTATGAAAATAGCCGTAATCCATTTAGTCAATGAATCAGTTACAGAGGATTTGGCTTTTTGGTAGTGGTGCAATAAGAATGGTTTTGTCACGATAGAACGCAGCCTCCAAGCATAAATATCATCCTGTATGCACCACTACCCAAAGGGTAAAGGCTTGTAGGAGTCGAAATCCAAGAGGGGGTGCGCATTGGTAAGGTATTAATCAGGTTGAATGATACTTGTGCTGAGCGTAGCTGAAGCAAGAACCGAATGAAGCGAGAGTTTCTCGTTCGGTTCTGTGAGTGCCTCAAGGGGAAGTGCCTTGGGGCTACTCGACCGGGTTAATCGGAATTAACCCAGTAAGCTATTCAAGATACTGCCGCTGAGTAGCGACAATACGAATGCGGTGATAAATCCCCAAAAATAATGGGTGGATAAGGTGTGGCGGAAAATATGCGCGTACACGCTGAGATTCCAGCCGACTAAGAACAGTAACAGCAAAACCGGCAGTGCCGGTGCTGTTTCCCCTTCTTTGGTTAGGCTTAGCCAAATGCCCAGCGGCAAATTCAACAAGGAAAACAGGCTGCCGGTGCCACTCAAGGCAATGAGGGTTTGATTCAAACGCGCTTGATACCGGACTAAACGCAGCAAGGCTGAAGTGAGTAGGATGAGCAGCAGGGTTTGCATGGATCCAATGAAGAGCGCCTGATACCAGGGCTGCGTGAGTCCTGCTAAGGCTGCATTCAGCAGCGTATAGAGTCCTAATGAAAACTGTAAAAAGCGCGGAGAATAGGGTAAATCTTGAGGTCTCAGGCGAAAACGGCTGATGTCAAAAAAAATACGCCAGAGCCGGTATAAATAATCGAACATGGGTAAATTGAGCTTTTGAGGGTCTTGGTAAGGGTGACGCATTGATTGAAAAAATGCAGGTATCCTTGGGAGTCAAAGTGCTGCCGAGGGTTACAACGAGACTCTAAAAGGCTTGTAGATCAAAAAATTACATTGATTTTTTGCACCTAAAACAAGCCCTTTCAAGCGGCTTTGAGTATAAAACAGTTTGGCGCAAAAAAGAAACTTCACTAGAATGAGGCAATGCGCCTGACTTCATCGCCAAAATACTCAGATTCAAATTACCCGTTGCGTTGTGCCCTAGCGTCTATACGTCTTTTCAGTCATTTGCTTTTTTAAGGAATACTTATGCTGTACCAACGTCTTTGTTCGATGGCTTTAACCAGCTTATTGTTGTTGCCCGCCGCCAATCTGTCTGCGACTTCGCTGGAAGCGGAGATTGATCGCGCTCTGCAAGCCCGCTGCTTGGATAGCAGACAAACGGCAGTTCGTATCCTGTCTGTTGAGGACGGCAAGGTGATTTATAGCCGCAATGCAGAAACGCCTTTGCTACCTGCGTCTATCCAAAAAGTGCTGACCACTGCGGCAGCACTGCACTATTTGGGACCTGAATATCGCTTTACTACCCAGGTGCGTTATACCGGAGAACGCCAAAGTAACCGCATTACGGGTGATCTAGTGCTACGCGGTGGTGGCGATCCTTTCTTACGCGGTGAGGATTTGTGGAACATGGCTGATAATCTGAAGCGCAGTGGTATCACTCAAATAGAAGGGGGGATTATTGCTGACGTGCATTTGTTTGATGCTTATGATCGTGCCCCTTCTTGGGATGAGCAGCGCACACAACGCGCTTATGATGCCAAAATCGGCGCTTTATCTTTGAATTTGAATACTATTAGCGTACATGCGCTGCCTGGGGTGAGGGTTGGCGATCCCTTGCGTGTTTGGCTTGAACCTGCACCTGCTTATATGCAGCTAGATAATCAGGGTTTGACGATGCAGGATACGAAAGACAATCGCGGACGCAGTAGCTTTTGGGCAACACGCCAAGCCATCATTCCGGTTGCACAGAACAAAGACGGCGTGTTACCTATAGAAGTTCATGGTCGTTTGCCAATTGGTGCGGAAGAACAAGTAGGTTTTATCAACGTAGATAATCCAGCGCGTTATACCGCCGAGAGCTTCCGCTATTTTCTCAATAAAGCAGGTATTCAGGTGCGCGGTGCTACGCAAATCAGCCAACAAATGGTTTCCTCTATTTCGCTTTATCAACACACTTCTGTGCCTTTATCTATGGTTTTGAAGGAATTAAATACCTATTCTAGCAATTTCATTGCAGAACAAATCTTAAAAACCATTGCGGCAGAGCGTGTGCAAGAGCAACAGCCCGCTTCCCATGCGCAAGCCCTGCAACAAATAATCGCTTTTTTGCAGCAAGCCGGTATCAGTACCGATGGCTTAAACATTACCGATGGTTCTGGGTTGTCACGGCAAAATCGCTTCACTGCTCATGCCATGACTGATTTGCTGCGCTATATGTATCCACGTTTTGATGTAGGACCTGATTTTATTTCTTCTTTGCGCGTGATGGGTGCTCGCGGCGCACATTCACGGCGCTTAAAAAATTCTCCAGCACGCGGGCAAGTGCGTGGCAAAACCGGCACGCTCAATGGCGTCAGCACCTTGACTGGCTATGTGCCTGATCAGCAAGGTAAAGTCTATGCGTTTGCATTTTTCCTCAGCAACAATAGCTGTGGCTACAGCGGTGCGGATCAAATCGAAGATGCCATTCTCAAAGCCGTGTTTGAAAGCAACTCAGCGCCAGCTAACCACGCGCCTGTCATCAGCAGTATGCTCACTGCGCCCACGCAAACACAGGCTAAATAAATGACCATTCGCCGTTACGCCGAACACCAACCCATCATCGCCGCCAGCGCCTATCTTGATCCGCTGGCGTTGGTAGAAGGACAAGTTGAAATCGCCGAAGAAGCTTCGATTTGGCCGATGACGGTGGTGCGTGGCGATGTGAATTACATCCAAATCGGTGCGCGTACCAATGTGCAAGACGGTAGCGTGCTACACGTCACCCACGATAGTCACTACAACCCTGGCGGGCGCCCGCTGATTTTGGAGCACGACATCACCATTGGGCATCAAGTCAATCTGCACGCCTGCACTGTGCGGCATCATTGCTTGCTGGGCATTGGTTCTATTCTGCTAGACGGCGCTCTGTTAGAACCTTACACCTTGCTGGCTGCTGGCAGCCTAGTACCGCCCGGCAAAACCCTCGAAAGCGGCTACCTGTGGCGCGGTAGTCCCGCGCAAAAGGTGCGTCGGCTCAGTGAGCAGGAAATCGAATATTTCTCTTACTCCGCGCAACATTATGTCAAACTGGCACAAGCACACGCGCAGGCGGCTGCTACAACGACCACCAGTTAAAGGCCGTTTCGCTATCTGCTGCCGTGCGTTCAGTGCCTTATTGCTGCTGTTTTGTTGCCTCTCCTTTCCCCTTTTTGCCGACACCTTACGACTCGACATTCAGGGCATTGATGGCGAATTGCTCAACAATGTCCGCGCTCATCTGGCGCTGGCAAAATTCAAAGCAGATGAATCCCTTTCCGCCACGCGCATCAAACGCTTATTCAAACACGCCGAACAACAGACGCGCTTGGCATTGCAGCCACTGGGCTATTATCGCCCTGAAATCAAAGCAGAGCTGATAGAACCAGCGGATACACAAAAAGCCTGGCAGGTGTTGATTCAAGTCAATGCTAAGGATGCCATTCGTTTACACAGAGTGCATTTGGAAATACTTGGCGAGGCACAGCAAGACGCAGAATTTAACGCCTTAATGCAGAAATTGCCGCTGCAATTAGGCGCGGTGTTGCGGCATGATTTATATGAACAAAGTAAGAAAGGCTTGCGCGATTTGGCGGAAATGCGCGGTTATTTTGATGCGCATTGGCTACAAAGTCGCATTGAAATCAATCCCGACACTTATCAGGCAACCGCTTTTTTACAATTTGAAGCGGGTACACGTTACCGCTTTGGCACCCTACATTTTCAGCAGGAACGCTTTGCCGAAGGATTTTTGCAGGCGTTTTTACCTTTTCACAGCGGGGATTTTTATCACAACGAAAAGCTGCTGGATTTACAAGCCCGCTTAAGCAACAGCGATTATTTTGACAATATCGAAATTATCCCGCAGCGTCGCCATACCGCAGAAGGCGCTTGGGTGGATTTAGACATACGCCTAACGCCAAAAACCCAACGCGCTTATCGCGGGCGTTTGGGCTACGGCACCGACACCGGCTTGCGCGTCGCGCTAGATATGCAGTGGCGCTACTTAAATCGTTACGGGCATCGGTTGCTACCCAATATCGGCTGGAGCCAAAACCGCAACCGCTATCTTGCCGACGTACGCTATCTGATTCCCACCAGTGATGACCAAGCAGACTATCTGGAAACCACGCTGGCTTATCGTGCGGAAGACTTCAAATCCAGCGACATCAGCCTGAGCGACAACGCCGCCAGCGGCACAGGCGTCAATGGCAGCACCCGCGTGGTGGATTTATCCCTCGCCTTAAACAAATATCAGCCGCGTCTATTCTTTGGGCAACGCCTAGACGAACTCTGGAGCTTAAGCTATCTCACTGAAAGCTATGAACTTTTACCGCTATTATTTAGCCAAACCGAACAAGCCTTTTTAGCGCAACTGGAAAACTCACAAGCCGAAAGTTTGAATTTAGCGCCATTACGCCCGAATTATGCGCTGCTCTATGCGGGCGTCAGTTGGCTTTATCAGCACAGCGACGATCCCATTTACACTTTAAACGGAGAGCAACTGAAGTTTTCTCTGAAAGGCGCAGTCAAGGGCGCAGGTTCAAACGTGAGCTTTTGGCAAGCGCGTCTTGAAAGCCATTTGATTCGCCGTCTGCATGAACGCGGGCGCTTGATAATGCGCAGCGATTTCGCCTACACCAAAGCCGAAACCCTGTCAGTCCTAGACAACTTATTTCAATCCAACGACCTCCCCAAAGCCCTGCAATTTCGCACTGGTGGCGACCGCAGCGTACGCGGCTACAGCTTTGAAGAAATTGACGGCGGCGCACAAACCCTGGTCAGCGGCAAACACCTGGTCACTGCCAGCCTGGAATACGAATACCGCTTATTTGATGAATGGAGTCTAGGCGTGTTTTACGACGCGGGTAATGTCTTTAACAACTTCGACAAAGTGCGCTTAAAACAAGGCACAGGCGTGGGCGTTCGCTGGCATTCGCCCGTCGGATTAGTGCGTTTAGATTTAGGCTATGCGCTGGACAAAAGCCAAGGACGCTGGCGCATACACCTCAACGTAGGCCCCGATTTTTAGCGCCCCCATACGCATCAACTTAACAAATTTCCATAAAAAATGTTATATTATACAGAAAGAT
>DYPD01000073.1 GCA_020720115.1 Thiomargarita sp.
TGATTATAAAAATAGGACTTATTTTACAGTAAATTACTCACCTTGACAGGGCTGGTTTTGCTATCCTAACCAAGCACAAGCTTTAGCTTCAGACTCCTGAAGCTGACTTAGCTGAGCATCGAACACTGGATTTTTACTGAATTTTTGCTAAAGTGATGCGCATTTTCCCGCCTGCTTCTCCCTGGATTTTTTCCCTTTAGATTGATTAACAAAGGATTGTTCATGAAAGAACACTTATTATCGCCTTCCACCTGGTTACGCGGCTTTTTTATGTTGTTGTTTATTGCCATTTATCTAGTATTACGCTTGGTATTTTTAGCGATTATCCTATTTCAATTCGGTTCCATGCTGTTTACTGGAAAACTCAATGAGTTGCTACTGAGCTTTGCGGATAGTCTCAGCGTGTATGTGTTTCAAATTGTTCGTTATTTGACCTATAACTCAGACAGCAAACCCTTTCCCTTTCGTCATTGGCCTAAACCTCACGAAGCCCCTATTTTAGACTAGGAAGTTCAATAATTTATGAGTAACTCACTGAGTTTTAATGTTGCGCCTGGTGGACAATTGCAGGGGCGCTTGCGTGTTCCAGGTGATAAATCTATTTCTCATCGTTCCATCATACTGGGTTCTATTGCTGAAGGTGAAACTCTGGTCACGGGCTTTCTTGAAGGGGAAGATACGCTGGCAACACTGGCAGCGTTTCAGGCAATGGGGGTAGACATTGAGCGTTCGGCAACCAGACAGGTACGCATTCAAGGCGTTGGTTTGAATGGCTTACAAGCCCCTGAAAAACCGTTAGATTTAGGCAATTCAGGGACTTCCATGCGGTTGCTCAGCGGCTTACTGGCAGCGCAGGCATTTGATGTGACCTTAATCGGTGATGCCTCCTTGTCTAAGCGTCCTATGAAGCGTGTTACCGAGCCACTGGCGTTAATGGGGGCACGCATTGAGACGACGACAGCAGGCACACCGCCGCTACGGATTCAGGGTGGGCAGGCTTTGCAAGGTATTGATTACACAATGCCAATGGCAAGTGCGCAGGTCAAATCTTCACTCCTGTTAGCCGGTTTATACGCTCAGGGGCACACCTGCGTGACCGAACCTGCTCCCACCCGAGATCACAGTGAGCGCATGTTAAAAGGCTTTGGTTATGCGGTGCGGCGACAGGCGCAGGGCGCAGCAGCAAGAATTTGCTTGACCGGCGGCGGGCGTTTGCAAGGGATGAACATTGACGTACCCACAGACTTATCTTCCGCAGCATTTTTTATGGTCGGTGCGGCAATCGCAAGTGGTTCAGACCTGGTGTTAGAGCATGTCGGCGTCAATCCTACTCGTGCGGGCATCCTGCGCTTGCTATGGGACATGGGTGCCAATATTTTGTTGAGTAACACGCGCACCGTCGGCGGCGAACCAGTGGCGGACATCAAAATCAAAGCCAGTTCATTGCGCGGTATTCGCATTCCTGAGGCGCAAGTGCCTTTGGCAATTGATGAATTTCCGATCCTTTTCATTGCTGCCGCATGTGCCGAAGGCGAAACTGTGCTGACAGGTGCAGAAGAATTGCGTGTCAAAGAAAGCGACCGCATTCAGGTCATGGCGGACGGGCTGCAAGCGATTGGCATTGAAGCCCAGGTAACGCCGGATGGCATCATTATTCAGGGCGGGCAAATTCGCGGTGGGCGGGTGAATAGTCACGGTGACCACCGCATTGCGATGGCGTTTGCGATGGCGGCGCTGCGGGCGCAAGCGCCGATAGAAATTCTGGATTGTGCGAATGTGGCGACTTCGTTCCCCAATTTCGTCGAATTGGCAAAAACAGCAGGATTGCAGTTGGAAACCCAGGCTTAAGCCAAAGTCACGCAATACAGCCGTTGTGCCTGTTCAATACCCTTAAGAGCGGCTTCAAAATCGCTGATTTTAAGGGTATTTTTCGTCAAACACGCTTGCACGCCTGGGTCTTCATACATGGCTTGCGACAAAATCAAATCATCCCCTTGGCTTTGTCCCTGAGCGCGGGCAGCGCGATTGATGTTAGACCCAAAATAATCCAATTTATCGTTCATATTCAAAGCGATGCAGTGCCCTTTGTGAATCCCCAGTTTGATAATGATAGGTTCTTTTTGCGGTTGCTGACGATTGTATTCCCGAAAGGCTTTGAGAATTTCCAGTGCCGCACAAACTGCGTTGGCGTTGTGCGTAAAAACCGCCATCACTGCGTCACCAATGGTTTTCACAATGCCGCCTTCGTGACGGCGAATAATCTCGGTCATGATCTCGAAATGTTCCTGCACCAAGGCAAAGGCGCTGGCATCGCCTTTGTTTTCATAAAGTTGCGTGGAGTCTTTTAGATCGCTAAAGAGCACTGCCAAGTTGGAGATGCCAAGGCGTAAGCCAGGGCGCAACACTTCGGCATCAAATAGACTGCGAAAATCTTGTAGCGTTGTCACCAGTGCGGCGCTGGCGGCGAGTTCTCGGCGGCGCAAACGCTCAATGCGCAACACTTGGCGAGCGGTGCTGGGATTGTGAACATGCAGTTTGAGGTGCGAAGCGGTGTGAACTTCAGCGCCATGCAAGGCGGTTTGTAAGTGCAGATGGAGTTCTGCTGGCGCATATTCAGAGTTGCTCTGTACTTTGATTTCTCCTACTAATCCAGGCACTTGTAAACGGTATTCGCCGCTGGGTAAGGGTAGCGTTGCAATGCGCTGTTCACCGGGGTCTAACACCAATTGCGACCAAATATGGGAAAAATTGCCAGGATTATTCAGGCAGTAGAGCTTATCTTCCAGTGTGCGCAGACGCTCAACCGGACGGAAAGTCACTTCGACATTGTGTTCAAAATCCGCATCGTAATTGATGTTACACGCACCGCAGTGCGCTTCGGACATTAAACCCTCCAGATGCGGCGTGTGTGTGCTTGCGCCACGACAACTGGGACAAATAACATCCCAACTCAGGTTAAAAAAGCCAGCACGGGTTGCCAGCAGGCAAAAACGCAACACCTCTATACGCGGCAGGGCAAAGTAGTCAGCGATAGCGAAAGGACGCATGTGTAGCAATTGTTCATCCGGCACTCGGTAAACATATTCCGCCACTTTAGCTGGCGTGGTGCTGTCTGGCATTAAATCTTGCCATTCGTGGGTTAAAGCGGCAATTTTATGCTCCATTTGTGGACAGCGGTCAATAAAGGCTTCAAATCCTAACACTGTTTGCGCGGGTAAGTTTTGGTCCGTTTCTTGATAGAAATCCAGAATTTTTTGCAGTATTTTCTTAAATATAGAAGTGACAGGCAAAAATACAAGACGCGGTACATAGCGCAAACGTACCTTCAATTCACTACCCCCCTCTGGCGTATCTGTAGATTCATGGATGACCTGCATATAGCGCACAGGTCCTTGAATATAAAAGCGTTCTACAGCAATATAATGGGGCGCAATCCATTCAAATGGCAATTCCCAATAGCGTGTAGGGATAAAACCCATGAGTTTCATGTTGGCAAATACGCGGCTACTGCCTTGTTCGTTAGGTTCAAATTCATAAGCAACCGAATCCATACCCACTGCTTTGCTCAACGTATTTTTATCGGCAAAGTGTTGCCACAAGGCTGTACTGGTGTGTTGTAAAACCACAGAACCACTGATTTCTTTTGCTTGACGGCGCAATTGTTCTAAATCTTGCAGCGCAACAGGATCATGTGTCATTAAGTTAAAGTCCTTGTGAATTTATGAGCGGGGATTGCCAGAATCTGCCAGCAGGCGGTAAACTGCCAGGGCAAAATTGCCTTGAACAGCCTTTTGAAATCTTAAAATTTGAAATATATCAACAAGCAAAACAAAAAGTTACGACGCCTACCCCCGCAACATATAGTTTAGACCAAGCAATTCTAAGGTCTTACAAACATTATTTGAATCTAGCACACAGGTGTGAAAGTATTATGAAGCATAAACAAGCATCTCAGCCATCAGTGATTTTATCTTGGGCACCGCGTAGCCTCGCTTTCGTTTCCATTGGCTTACTGCTGGGGCTGCTGATGCTGTCAAACAATGCAATTGCGGCTGTCTGGTTGCTGGATAAACAGACCCAACTGCGTGCGGATCATCCGCAACAATACCGCGTTAAAGCTGGTGATTCCTTGTGGGATGTGATTGGAGTATTTGTCGAAAATCCCAATAAAATCAATCCTTCAGTTTGGCATGAAAGCACCCTGTATCCAGGTAATCTGGTGAGCCTGACGGAACATGGCGGACACCCCGCTTTGCAAGTGCAACGCGGCAACCGGGTAGTGAAACTTTCCCCTGACATCATTACTTCCCGCGACGAACGCGCTATTCCAAAAATTCCTTTGTCCTCTATTCGTCAATTTTTAACGCATCCCGAAATTGTTGAAGCCGAAGAACTCAGTCAAGCCCCTTACATAGTGGCAAATGCCAACGACAAATTACTCATCAGCTCTGGCGATACCATCTATGCTCGCGGTTTAGATGGCTCTGAACAGGTAGGCGAGGCTTACATGCTGTTGCGCCCTGGCGAGGCTTACACAGATATTGACGAAGAAGGCAATGAGGATGAGCAAGAACCTTTGGCATTCGGTGCTTTATATTTGGGTGAAGCCCAATTGGAAAGCTTTAATGAAGATGAAGAAGCGAATCTTGCCACCTTCAAAGTCCTCTTTGCCAAACAAGAAATTCGCACTGGTGATCGCCTTATGGCTGTGCCTATGCGCGATTTTGAAGAGGATTTCATCCCAAGCCTACCCAATGAAGTTGAAGGTATGAAAATCATCGGCGTAACAGACAATACCACCTACATTGGGCAGTTTCAGGTAGTGGTGCTTAATCGCGGCGAGCAAGACGGCATTCAACGTGGCAACGTGCTAGCGGTCTATCACAGCGGCATGTTGGCACAAGACCCGGTAAACGGCGAAACTCTCAAGCTCCCCAGTATCAAATCCGGCTCTTTGCTGGTGTTCAAAGTCTATGATCGCGTGAGCTTTGCGCTGATAAATCGCGCCACTCAGCCCATTTATGTTAATGACAGTGTAGAGTTAAACTGAGCTTTTTAATTGATCGGCGATTTGACGCCCGCATGAATTTTTCGCCCCCAGCACGCGCAGAATCCTCCCCTGCAACGCCCCCAGATAACGACGAATTAGCCTACTGGTTAGCCTTGTTACGCGCACCGCGTGTCGGCTCTGTCACTTTCGCCCGTTTGCTAGAGGACTTCAACAGTCCCCGACAACTCTTCAATGCCAGTGCAGCACAGTGGCAAGCACAGGGACTTAATGCCAAACTCCAAGCCTATTTACGCACCCCTGACTGGGTAGAAGTAGAACAAGATTTAGCCTGGTCAGCACAAGCCGGACATCAAATACTGACCTGGAACCAAGCCGCTTATCCAGCACGACTGAAAGAAATTCACGACCCGCCACCACTCCTATTTGTGCAAGGCAAGATCGAATTGCTCTCCATGCCGCAAATTGCCATCGTCGGCAGTCGCAACCCCAGCCAAAACGGCGAAGAAACCGCGCAAGAATTTGCCCACTACCTCGCTGCCGCCGGATGGGTCATCACCAGCGGCATGGCGCTTGGCATTGATGCCGCCAGTCATCGCGGCGCACTCGCCAGCACCGGCTACACCATCGCCGTCGCCGGCACCGGCTTAAACAACGTCTACCCGTCTAAACATCAAGCACTTGCCGAACAAATTCGCACTCAAGGCGCACTCGTTTCCGAGTTTCCACCCGACACCCCCGTCCGCCACGTCCATTTTCCGCGCCGCAACCGCATCATCAGCGGCATGAGCCTCGGCACACTGGTAGTCGAAGCCACGCTACGCAGCGGCTCACTCATCACCGCCCGCCAAGCCACCGAACAAGGACGCGAAGTCTTCGCCATCCCCGGCTCAATCCATAATCCCCTAGCCAAAGGCTGTCATGCACTCATCAAAGAAGGCGCAAAATTGGTTGAAAGCGCCCAAGACATTCTCGAAGAACTTCACACCTTTTCCCCAGGCATTGTTCCGCCACAAATTGGCAACAACTTATCCCCCACCCAGCACGCCGCACAAAAAGACCGCCTCGACGAAGATTACAGCCATCTATGCAAACACATGAGCATCGGCGAACCCATCTCCATTGACAGCCTCGTTGAGCGTTGCGGATTGACGGCGGAAGCCGTTTCCTCCATGCTGTTAATCCTCGAACTACGCGGGCTGGTAAACAGCTTGCCAGGCGGCAACTATGCGCGAGTAGGGAATTGAATAGGAAAATAATCATGGCACATCAAATTTCAGAAAAAACGGGTATTCCAGAAGAAATTTTACATTTTTTTGATGATGTTAAAGAAATGTTCAAAGAAACTGATCGGCGCATGAAAGAAACCGATAGACAAATGAAAGCAACCGACCGCAAACTAAAAGAACTTGAATCATTATTTAATACCCAATGGGGACGTTTAATTGAATCGCTGGTTGATGGCGCAGTTGTTAAAATTTTTAACCAATGGGGTATTCCTATTGAATCTACAACGACTCGTACTAAAGGCATCTATCAAGGCAACAATTGGGAATTGGATATTGTCGCTAAAAACGGCAATGCAGTCATCATCATAGAAGTCAAAACCACGCTAAGACCCGATGATGTTAAAAAACATCTCAAAAAACTGCCTATGGTAAAAACCTGGATGCGTGAATACACAAACAACCACGCCTATGGCGCAGTTGCTTATTTAACCGGCAGTGCAGGGGCGGCACAAATGGCAGAAAACCAAGGCTTATTTGTCATCAAAGCCACCGGAGACAGTGCCTACATCACCAATGCACACAACTTTGAGCCTAAAATCTATTAATAGGAACAAACATGTCTGCCGTTTTATTAGAAAATTGCATTAGCGAAGCTTTACAACAGGAAGAAATCGTGGGTTCACGCAATCACTCTTATATTCAAAGCGCCCTAGTAGCTACATTATTCAACTTAAAAAAATTTACTGTTTACACCGAATTGTCACTAGAGATTGACGACAAAGAATTTAAACCCGATATTGCACTCTACTCTTTAGAACAAGGCATTGACAGCTTCTCCAAAGACATTCTGCGCATGACCGATATGCCCCTATGCGCCATTGAAATCTTATCGCCGCGCCAATTCATTGAAAGCATCTTAGAAAAATTCCAAATTTACTTTAATGCAGGCGTACAATCCTGCTGGCTCGTCTTACCCAATGCCCGCACCATCTCTGTGTATACTGATTTCGATACCGTACACTCCTATAGCAAAGAAAACTTATATGATGAAAAACTAAATTTAGAAATGGCTTTATCCAATATATTTTGCAAAAAACGATAAGCATTCAGAAATAAATAGGATTGATTTAGTCATCATTTGAAAACCTAGAAGAGGGTGCGATTGCTGTTAATTTTCTAGCCTGGTTTCCAGGGGGTTGCTTGAACAAGCACAGACACTCATTAAATACATAACTCATCAATCTACTAACTAAACTCATACAGAATTCCAATTCCTTACTCAAACACAAAGGAAACCTATCCATGAAAGAAAATATTCTGGATGTATTGATGTACCTGTTCGAGAATTACATGGACGACGATACCCAGTTAGAACAAGACCCAGAAATCTTGAAAGTTGAACTCAGTGCCGCTGGTTTTCCTCATGCTGAAATCAATAAAGCCTTTGCTTGGTTGGAAGATTTAGCGCAACAACAGGAATTATTGACAGATCGCCCGGCTTACGATAGCGCCTCGGTGCGTATTTTTACGCCGAATGAAGAGGATAAAATGGATTTACAATGCCGAGGCTTTCTATTGTTTTTAGAACAAGTCGGGGTACTGGACTTAGCTGGACGCGAATTGGTGATTGATCGCAGCATGGCATTGGATACAGAAGAAATCAGCCTGGATCAATTAAAGTGGGTGATTCTTATGGTACTATTCAACCAACCCGGACAGGAAGCTAACTTTGCTTGGATGGAAGACCTGGTATACGATGAAAGACCCAGAGTGATGCACTAACCAGCAGTGTAGCCAGGCACAGAGTGCTCTAGTTAAATTTCACCCTCATTCAACAACAAAAACGAGTCAGCCGTGAGTAAGAATCTGGTCATTGTAGAATCGCCTGCGAAGGCAAAAACCATCAAAAAATATCTAGGTCAGGACTTTGAAGTGCTGGCATCCTATGGGCATGTGCGCGATCTACTGCCAAAAAATGGTGCAGTGGATACGGCACACAATTTCACTATGAAATATGAAGTCATTGAGCGCAATGCAAAACACGTTGCCGCCATTGCCAGTGCTTTGAAAAAAGCGGATACGCTTTATTTGGCAACTGACCCTGACCGCGAAGGTGAAGCGATTTCTTGGCACTTGTACGAATTGTTAAAAGAAAAAAATCTGGTTAAAGATAAACCAGTGCATCGTGTGGTGTTTCATGAAATTACTAAACAAGCCATTCAAGATGCAGTGGCACATCCGCGTACTTTATCCACTGATTTAATCAACGCGCAGCAAGCACGCCGCGCTTTGGATTACCTAGTGGGTTTCAATCTTTCTCCATTGTTATGGAGAAAAATTCGTGCTGGATTATCTGCTGGGCGGGTGCAAAGTCCGGCGTTGCGCTTAATTGTAGAACGAGAAGCAGAAATCCAAGCATTCAAACCCAGAGAATACTGGACAATTGAAGCGGACTTAAATAAGAAACCAGAATCCAAGAAGAAATATCTACCTTTCATTGGTAAACTGATCCAGTACGAAAGCAAAAAACTCAATCAGTTCAGTATCAATAATGCCGTTCAGGCACACGCCACTCGTGATGATTTGCTTAAGCAAGCGCAAGAGCAACTGCAAGTCATTAAAGTAGAGAAAAAACAGCGTCGTCAGCAGCCCTCTGCACCTTTTATTACTTCTACTTTGCAACAGGAGGCAGCGCGTAAACTGGGTTTTACCGCGCAACGTACCATGATGGTTGCACAGCAGTTGTATGAAGGGATGGATATTGGTGAAGGTGCTGTGGGTTTAATTACTTACATGCGTACTGACTCGGTCAATCTAGCAGAGGAAGCGATTGCGGAAATTCGTGCAGTGATTGCCGAACGCTATGGACAGGAAAACTTGCCAAAAAGCCCGCGTTTGTTTAAAACCACTTCTAAGAATGCTCAAGAAGCACATGAAGCCATTCGTCCTACTTCAGCACATTGGCATCCTGATCAAGTGAAGCAATACCTCAAGCCAGAACAATACAAGCTGTATACGTTGATTTGGCAACGTACTATTGCTTGTCAAATGATTCATGCCACGCTCGATACTGTGGCAGTGGATTTTGCTTGTGGAACTGAAGCGAATGTTTTCCGTGCCAATGGTTCGGTATTGGCTAATCCTGGCTTTCGCGCCGTGTATATGGAAGGCGATGATGATAAAGAGGATGACGCTGAAAAAGCCAAATCAGAACAGAAAAAACCAGATGAAGAAGAACTGCTGCTACCACCAATGGAAGAAGGTGAGTGGGTAGACTTAAAAGCGATTCGCGCTGATCAGCATTTTACTGAACCACCGCCGCGCTACACAGAAGCGCGATTAGTAAAAAGTTTAGAGGAACATGGTATTGGGCGTCCTTCAACCTATGCCAGCATTATTTCTACGCTGCAACAGCGTGAATATGTCATCTTGGATAAAAAACGTTTCATTCCTACTGATGTAGGTGTAGTGGTGAATAAATTTCTCACTGAGCACTTCTCACAATATGTTGACTATAGTTTTACTGCGAAACTAGAAGATGAATTGGATGCTGTGTCGCGTGGAGAAGAAGATTGGTTGCCGCTGATGGAGCGTTTCTGGACGAGTTTCAAAGAGCGCGTAGATAGCAAAATGGAGAGCGTAGATCGCCGCGATGTCACCCATGAAGCACTAGATGAAAAATGCCCGCAATGCGATAGTCCCTTGTCTATTCGTCTGGGCAAGCGCGGTAAATTCATTGGTTGTACCAATTACCCTGAATGTCGTTACACGCGCAATCTTGATGGAAGTGCGGCTTCTACTGAGGAACCGGAAATCGTTGAAGGACGCGAATGCCCTAAATGCGGCAGCGCCTTACATATTAAACAAGGGCGTTATGGTAAGTTTATCGGTTGCAGCGGTTATCCTAAATGTAAACACATTGAACCTTTAGAAAAACCGACTGATACGGGGATTGAATGTCCAGAATGTAAAAAGGGGATGTTGCAAAAGAAAAAGTCTCGGTATGGTAAAGAGTTCTTTTCTTGTTCAACCTATCCTGATTGTAAATATGCAGTGTGGAACCCACCTATTGCAGAACCCTGCCCGCAATGTCACTGGCCGCTTTTAACGATTAAAACCACTAAAAGACGGGGCACAGAAAAAGTTTGTCCACAAAAGGAATGCGGCTATACTGAACAAATTGCTGCACCGGAAGGAAAGAAAGAGGAAATTGAATAAATTGCGTGAAATCTTGCAAGCATCAAAGATGCTTGCAGCGATTATCTAATACGCCTGACTTGTCCGCCGCGCCCATTGACTAAACCCTGTTTGCGTAGGGTGCGTAGTTGTTGATTGGCTTGTTCTTTGGTTTCATGCGGTAGGAGACGCACTGCGTACCAATCGCCGACTTTTAGAATTTTTGCTTCAAAATTGTCTTTCTTTAGCTTGCCTTGTAACTCCTGAGCGCGGGATTCTTCTTTGAAGCTTGCAACCTGCACATACCATTCTTTGCCGTCTGCGCCGTCAAAGGCGGCATCTCCAGCGGCGGCTGTTGTGTCCGTCTCTGTGTCTGTGTCGGTCGTGGTTAAGCCGGATAATTCAATCGTACCAGCACCGTCTTCCATCGGCTTACCGGTTAAATCAAGAAAGACAAACTTGTTGATAATCTGGTATTTAGCTTTGGTATTGGCGTTGTCTGGGGTGCTGGGCGTGTCTGCTATGACGGCTACCATGCTTTTGATTTCGTCGGGTAGCGGTGCTCGCAGAGCGTAAGCTGCGCCAGTAGAGGATATGCCGAGCAAGGCTTTGAGTACGGCATAGAGCAATAACATGAGTAAAAACAGCACTATGCCTCCCACCGCACGGGCTTTGGGATCGTAAGGTTCAAGGGAGGATGGTGGGGAAATGCGCGAATTTGCTCGGCTCATGACGACTTACCCTAAGTAGCTTAACGAAGACGGAAAAGGCAACAATAACAAATGTGTTTGTGTTATTGAAGCCTTGGACATTCAAGGCGCTGCTTATTTCTCCGCAGGCGGTGGTGATTGACGCAAGGGTGGATTTTCCCTCTGTTGCTGGTCTGTCTAAACATAGAGTATACGCGCATTGAGGGCAAGTGAACTTGAATCCTTTTGCCAGCACTGAAAGCGCCGCACATGAACATTGGATGCTTCGAGCGTTGGAATTAGCTGACCGTGCTGCGCAGGCTGGGGATGTGCCAGTTGGTGCGGTGCTGGTGCGGGATAATCAATGCCTTGCTGAAGGCTGGAATGCTTCTATTGCCTGCAACGATCCCAGCGCCCATGCAGAAATCATGGCATTACGCACAGCAGCAGCGCGAGTGGGCAATTATCGTTTGCCGGGTAGTTTTTTGTATGTGACATTAGAGCCTTGCGCTATGTGTGCTGGGGCGATGATTCATGCCCGCATCGAGCGGCTGATTTTCGGCGCTTTTGATCCTAAAACGGGCGCGGCTGGTACTGTATTTGATCTGTTGCAAGACCCACGTCACAATCATCAGGTGCAGATCAGGGGCGGTTTGTTGGCACAGGCTTGTGCGCAGCGTTTGCAGGATTTTTTTCGCGCACGTCGGCAAGGTAAAAAGCGAATGGATGCGTATAAAACGCCTTAAAGCGGTCGGTTTGAGGTACACTGTTACACCGCCGCGCTGTGAAACAAACTCTTTAAAAACCAATTGATTGAGGTTAATAAATTGTTTTTATTGAGGTTGTTTATGAGTATTGCGGTGGGCTTTTGATTTTGCGGTTTGAATGAACTTTGGCGTACCAATAATGAAGGAAATGATTATGCAAAAATCCCTGTTAGTTGTAACGGCATTAGGTGCTTTGGCATTGGGCGGTTGCGCCAGCACACCCAAAGAAACGGCACCTGTGCCCGCACCGGTTGACACCACGCCTACGGTTGCCAGCCTGTGTTCTAGTGCAGAAAAAGTGTTGTTTAACTGTTTAGTTGGCAGTGAAAACAAAACCTTGTCTATCTGTGCTTCCAGCGATTTAAGCGCCTCTACTGGCTATTTGCAATACCGTTATGGTGTTAGCCAAGGTGCGCTGGATTTGAGTTTACCGGCTAATCTGACTAACACGCAGGCTGCCTTTAAGTTAGTCGGCGGTGCTTTGTCTTTCTCCAATGGCACCACCAATAGCTACCAGGTGAATGACACGGGTGTGCAAACTTTTTGGTCTAAAGCCCCTGAGCGCAATCGCACGCTGAGTTGCACCAGTGCGGTAACCAACAATTTGAGCAGCTTAAGCGGGATTGTGCAGTAAGTTTTAGGCGCTTAGCCCAAATCCCCCCACCGCGCTTGGCAAAGGGTCACAATTGCCAGCGCGGCGGTTTCGGTACGCAGAATGCGCGTGCCTAAACGCACACCTAAGTATCCTGCTTGTTGCGCTGCTGCGATTTCTGCGGCACTTAAACCCCCTTCTGCGCCAATCAATAAATGCCCGTTAAATCCAGTGGGCGCTGTTTGCGGCATTCCCTGCTCTGCCAGCGGATCAAGCAACAAACCTGTGCCAGTTTGACTGGCTAAATGCGCCAGCAAAGGCTGGGCTTCTAGCAACAGCGGCAAGCGGTTGCGTCCGCATTGTTCACAAGCGTGTTGAATAATTTTTTCCCAATGGATTTGGCGTTTCTCTAACTGTTGCGCTTGAAAGCCCTGGGTGCGCTCAGTGATGACGGGTGCAATGCGTTGCACACCTAATTCGACCGCTTTTTGCATCACCCAATCCATGTGCTCATTGCGCGAAATACCTTGCACCAGTGTCAGTGCCAGCGGTGATTCTCGCTCCAGTGCTGCGTGTGTCAGTATGTCGAGCGCCACTTGCTTTTTGCTCAGTTCCGCCAGCCGCGCTTGATATTCGCCACCTTGTCCATTAAACAGCGTGAGCGGGTCGCCCACCCGCAAGCGCAACACCCGACCCACATAATGCCCAGCATCCGCTTCTAAAACCAGCGGTTGCCCGACGCTCAAAGGCGCTGCTACAAAAAGTCTTGAAACACGCATGAAGCCTTCACCTTGTCATCTTTTTGTCGTTTTATTTTCATAGTATTGGAAATATGGAAAGCAAACAAGCCATCACCGCTTTAGCCGCACTTGCGCAAGAAACGCGACTTGCCATTTATCGCTACTTGATTCAAGCCGGAGAAGCGGGCGTAGCCGCCGGACAGATTAGCGAATCGCTCCATCTACCTGCTGCCACCCTGTCGTTTCACTTAAAAACGCTACGCCAAGCAGATTTACTGCTTTGCGCGCGCGAGGGGCGGTCACTGCTCTACCGCGTCAACTACGCCATGATGAACCAACTGGTGGCTTATTTACTGGAAAGCTGTTGTAGCAACCCACCGACCGCTTTCTGTTTAACGGACAACCTGATTTCTACTGACGACACTAACCTATCCGATAAGGAGAGCTTTATGAGTAATAACCAAGCGTACAATATCCTGTTTTTATGTACTGGCAATTCAGCGCGTAGCATCATGGCTGAATCCCTGGCGCAGCACTGGGGGAAAGGGCGTTTCAATGCCTATAGCGCCGGCAGTAATCCCACTGGTGAAGTGAATCCGCTCGCACTAGAGCTGCTAGAACGGCTCAAAATGCCCACCGAAGGCTTGCGTAGCAAAAGCTGGAGCGAGTTTTCTGCCGCAGGTGCGCCGCACATGGATTTCGTCATTACCGTGTGTGACAATGCCGCCAATGAAGTCTGCCCGGTGTGGCCTGGGCAGCCAATGACCGCTCATTGGGGCGCACCCGACCCAGCCGCCGTACAGGGCGAGCGCATAGATAAAATGCAGGCAATGCGCGAGGCTTTTCGGATTTTGGAAAATCGCATTAAAATCTTTACCAGTTTATCCATTCAAGGGCTGGAAAAACTTAAGCTGAAAGAAAAAATGGATGAAATTGGTAACACCCATCCACAGGCAGAGTCCTAGCCAACTGGCGTTCGCCGCACCCTAGCGGCGAACGCGACATAGGCGCGAATCGGACGCACCTAGCCCGTACTCCAAGCACGCGGGCGTTTCATACCGGCAATTTTGCAAGTTTGTTTGACGTAACCGTAGGGAAATAACTCAAAAATGCGGGCTTTCGCTGCCTGTTTATCGCTATCGAGATGCTCGGCAAGGTGCTTGGCGACGTGGCGAATGTCAGGAGCGATTTTGTGTTCGCTGTAATAATCACGCATAAAGCGCAACACCACCCAACTCTCGTCGCTTAATGCCAGTCCTTCCAATTTCGCCAACGCCTCAGCCAGAGCTTCTGTCCAGTCGTCTGGTTCGATCAAATAACCTTCCGTATCTACCGCAATATCTTCTAAAGCACTCATAGGGTTCTCCTTGCATTGGTTAAATTCATCCATACCGCCCATCGGTACGGGGTTTCATCAGCAGCGGCGCGTATTGCCAGAGCAACAGTGCAAACGCGCCTATCCACAACATTTGCGCGAGCAAAATCCAGTGGGCATAAGCATTTGGCAATGCCCAAGGCAGAAACACCCGCACGATTGCCGTGGCGATTAATAGGAAAAACACCCAATTCAGCGCAGGCGGCGGCGCGAATACGTCACGCCCGGTATGTCCCAGCGTGACCCGCGCCATCATGCCCACCGTCATCATGCCGATGCCGCCAACGGCAAAGGCGTGAATGGCTAGAAACGGCGACAGCGACAGCCACAGGCACAAGCCTTTTAGCGCAAAGCCCACCAACAGCCACACATACGCCACGAATAGCACCCATAACAGCGGTTTGCGCCACAGTTGCGGGTGATGCCAGCCATACAAGCGGATGCCGTGCAGCAGTAACAAAGCCAGCGCCAGCCCGCCAGCGGACAGTTGCGCCCAGCCGTAGCCGTGCGTCAGTGCCAGACTGTCAAGCAGCGCAAAGACAAGAAACAACCCCAGACTCAAGCGGTCTAGCCAAAGATAGTTTTTCGCCTCAAAAGGACAGCCTAGACCGCGTTCAATGAAAAACGGGATGACGCGCCGTCCCATGTTGAGAATCAGGGCGAGAATCAAGTAAAAACCGATGTATAAACCCAGCCGCGCTAGGCTGCTGTCTGCCAGTAATAAACCCAGATAAAACAGCACATTAGCCGGAAAAAACAAGGCGATTTTGCCGACAAAAGCGAGCTGTTGCCATTGTTTAACGCGCCAAATCGGGCGAGCCACCGCCACCAGCAGCGCGGCGAGAAACAGCAAATCAAACAACGCCGCCAGCCACACGCCGAGATTTGGCACAAACACCAAGACCCGCGCTGCCAGCCACAGCAACACTAAGCCAAGCAGCGGCTTTTGATGCAGGGTTTGCAGACCCGTCCAGTTTTTAATCGCGGTGAGCAGAAAACCCGCCGCCACCGCCACGCCGTAGCCAAAAATCATTTCATGCGCGTGCCACAATAAACTGGGGTAATTCGCAGGCAAGCCGCGCCAAGCCGCGTGATAAAAGCCCATCCACAATGCCATGCTGAGGAGGGCAAGCAGCATTGCAGACAGGAAAAACGGACGAAAACCCAGATGCAGCAAGGCGTAACGGTAGGTTTGTCGGGATTCGATATTGAGTGGGATCATGCGCTTTTCCAAATGGCGAATGGCGGATACGGACGCGGGGAAGGCGCCCGTATCCGCCTGTGTGTGTTTACGCCGCTTGCGCCGCGCCTTTGCGTTCTGGCAAAAAGCTCAACACAAACAGCAGTGCGCCAACAATGAAAATCACGCCTGCGCCAACGCGCATCCAGTAAAACAGCGCGATCTTGTCTTGCACCAGCATAAACGGCAGCGGATCAGCGGTGTAGCGTTGCAGATAGACTTGCAAAATCCCCGCGCCGGTCAAGAACAAGGTGATGAACACCATGGATACCGTCATCAGCCAAAACGACCACATTTCCATCACTTGCAAGCGATTAGATTTGGCTTCTTGTCCGTTCATAATCGGCACGGCGTAAGAAATAATCGTCATCACCACCATTGCATAGGCGCCGAAAAATGCCAAATGCCCATGCGCGGCGGTGATTTGCGTACCGTGCGTGTAATAGTTGACCGGAGCCAGCGTGTGCAAAAAGCCCCACACGCCCGCGCCCAGAAACGCCATCACTGCCGTTCCCATCGCCCACAACACGGTGGCTTTATTCGGATGTTCACGTTTGCGTTGATTAATGGTATTAAACGCAAACAACACCATAACAAAGAACGGAATCGGTTCAAGCGCGGAGAAAATTGAACCAAACCATTGCCAATAGGTGGGCGTACCGATCCAATAATAATGATGCCCAGTACCGATAATGCCCGTAATCAAGGTCATCGCAATAATCACATACAACCATTTCTCAATCACTTCGCGGTCAACGCCGGTGGTTTTAATCAACACAAAGGCAAGAATGGCGGCGAGAATCAACTCCCACACCCCTTCTACCCACAAATGCACCACCCACCACCAGTAGTATTTATCCAGCACCAGATTGTCAGGATTGTAAAACGAGAATAAGAACAGCACCGCCAAGCCCACCAAACCGGTCAGCAACACAACCGTGACAACGGTTTTGCGTCCAGTCAGGACGGTCATGCCGACATTGAACAAAAATGCCAGCGCGACCACCACAATGCCCACTTTGGTAATCCAGGGTTGCTCTAAGAACTCACGCCCCATAGTCGGCAACAAACTATTCCTCGTGATTTTCGCCAACGTTGCATAAGGCACCGCCAGATAACCCACAATGGTCAAGGCGCCCGCAATTAAGAAAATCCAAAACATCAGTTTTGCCAGACCGGGTGAGTACAATTCGCGTCCCGCTTCTTCGGGAACGAGATAATAAGACGCGCCCATGAAACCAAACAACAGCCACACAATCAACAAATTAGTGTGCACCATGCGAGCGACATTAAACGGAATCGCCGGAAACAAAAAATCGCCCATTACATACTGCAAACCCAAAATCAAACCAAAAATGATTTGCGCGATAAACAGCCCGATAGCCGCCATGAAATAAAGCTTGGCGACCCCTTGAGATTGATATTGCATTGCTATTTCTCCTTAACCCTGAACATTCGGTGGCCATTTATCCGTATTGATTTCGCTGGCGTATTTCAAAAATTCCGCAAGCGCATCCAATTCCTCAGCATTGAAATTAAACTGCGGCATACTGCGCCGACCAGGAATCCCATTTGCCGGACGGCTTTGAATAAATGCTTTAATGCCCTCCTTGCCGCCATAACGCACAAACACATTGCCAAGCTCCGGCGCGTAATACGCCCCCTCGCCCAACAAGGTATGACAACCGATACAATTATTTTCCTCCCACAAACGCTTACCCGCCGCGACCTGCTCGGTCAAATTAGCGCGGTTATCGCGTTGCGGCAGCGCCTTGTGCGTATCAAAGGTCAAGACCAGGAACAGCAGCACAAAAAACAGCGAGCCGCCGTAATAAATGTTCCTAGCCATGCTTTTGGTGAAGATTTCCTGCATGACAGCCTCCTTAAGAGTTAGTAAAAAAGAGGCTCGCAGTTTAGAAAGGGAAAGGAAAAGATGCCTTGATGCAGGTCAAGCCACAAAACTACAGGCAGTACACTAAAACCGATAGCGCAGCTTTAGCAGCCATTCACGGGAGGGTCCTGGCAGCGGCGCGGAGCCGCCGTTGAAGGGTTGGATGTAAACTGGGTTAGCGGCAAACAGATCATAGACACCCAAGCCAATTTCTAAGTTTTTGATGGCTTGCGGTTGATAGCGCAGGAATAGATTGCCCAGCACTGTGTCGTTGTATTTGTGTAGCACGGGCTGGTCTTGTGCGTCCAGTGCGGTGTAGGCGTAAGCCGCACTTTGCCAAATCAGCGAAGGATTTAAGGACCGTTGCGGTGTCATCTGGAAGTGGGCGGCAAGGGTGGTTTTATGGCGCGGCATTCCGAGAATCGCTTTGCTATCTTCGCTGCCGTCTTGGAAATTGAGTACCCGTTGATTGTCTGCCGCGCCATTGGCGACTTCGTAATAAGCGTAATTCAGGATCAGCGACCTGCCTTTGCGCTGCCAGCGCATTTCCGCCTCAACGCCGCGAGTGCCGGTGGTTTTGGCATTGAAATAGGTGTCTTCACTGGTTAGAGGTTCGACGCCGTAGGTGATGGTGTCGTCCATGCGGTTGTCGAACAGGTTGGCGATCTGGGGGTGAACTTATAGCCCAATTCGACTTCCCACACCACTGCCTTTTCCGGTTGGATGTTCGGGTTGTAATTGATGTTGGCTTCTGATGGGCTGCAGAATGAATGGCTGTACAGCAGTTTGTAATGGAAGTCACCGTAGACTTTGGTCAACGCCAGGCGCGGTGCGAGGTGAGTGCCGAAAATGCGGTGTTTGTCAAAACGTGCGCCGACAATCAGATTAAACCAGGATGCGGTATAGTCGCCCTCGGCGTACAGGGTGTGGTTGGAATAACTCGGCAAATCTTGGTCAGACTGTGGGCTTTGATACTGCTATTGTCCCAAGATAATTCCAACCCTGCCGCCCATTTGAAGGTAGTGCTGAAACGCTGGTTAAGTCCGGCTTTTGCCCAGTAACGCTGAATAGTAATCCACCGCCAATTCAGGGTCCGCCATGTCTTCCTGCCAGGCGTGTTCGTCGTAATAGCCGCCTTCTAGGTCTAATTTTGCACTGTCGCTGAGTTGCCAGGCGTATTTAGCCTGATATGCCAGACTTTGAAAGTCTACTTTCCATTGCAAGTCTTCTACTTCGCCAAAGCGGTTGCGGTAGGTGGTGCGGTAATTGTCGTATAACAAGCGGCGGCTGAAGTTGTTATAACCCACGCCAAGGTTAAGATGTAGCGGATCGAGATCGCTACTTTCCGCCAT
>DYPD01000074.1 GCA_020720115.1 Thiomargarita sp.
TGTGGAACTTTTATTTGTCTAACTAATTGATTTTTAAGCGCAACAAGTCTAGTATTTAACTCTTGTTCAAGCCGCTGTAATTCAGCAGAAAGTTTTTGCAGTAAGCGTAGATCACATAAGCGATAGTATCACTTGTGTTGAGCTTGCGATGCACTGAGCTTGTCGAAGTATGCGGCATTTTACCAACCAAAAAAATGGAGCAATTATGTCTTTCATGTCAATGGAGCCAACCAATCAGACTTTCCAAGATAATGATGAGCAACGGCGCGAAATATCAAATTCCCCGTTTTCAACGCGATTACACTTGGGAACAAGAACAATGGGAAGATTTATGGAGCGAGGTAGAAACCCTACCACAAGAACAACATCATTATATGGACTACGTTGTTCTGCAACGCAAAAGCCAACACGATTATGCAGTCATTGATGGACAACAACGCTTAGTCACCGTGTCATTAATCATTTTGGCGGCTATCAAACACATTGATAACCTCATTTCAGAGGGGCAAGAAGTCGAAAACAATAAAGAACGCTTAGATGAACTACACCGCCGTTTCATTGGTGCAAAAAACCTCACCACCCTCAGCGTAGATAACACACTCTCCCTCAATAGAAACAATGATGCTCATTTTCGGAAAATTTGCGCCTGCCTTAGAGCCCTCGATCTACGCGGTTTGACCAATACCAATAAACTAATAAGTCAAGCATTTAATTTTTTTCTCAAAAAAGACTTAGGCAGCAGCGGAGAGAAAATTGCAGCCTTTATAGAGCAACTCAGTTCAGGCATGGTGTTCACTCGCATTGTGGTGCAAGATGAATTAAACGCTTACAAAGTCTTTGAAACTCTCAATGCCAGAGGCGTACAACTATCCACTCCTGATTTGCTCAAAAACTATTTATTTTCGATCATTACAAAAAACCAGGATGTGCCTGACAATGAATTAACGGAAGTAGATAACCGTTGGAGTGAAGTGGTCACCCAATTAGGCGAAAGCGACTTCACCAACTTCTTACGCTATCACCATAATTTTCAAAGCAAATCAGTCACTAAAAAAAATTTATTTGCGTCTGTAAGAAAACTGGCTGACGCTCCAAAAAAAGCTTATGCCTATTTGCATTCATTAGAGCGTTATGCACCTGTTTATGCGTCTTTAAGCAATCCTGATGATGATTGGTGGCATTATCAAAATCCCATTTATCTGGAGGCAAAACAATCTTTAGACGGATTGAGAATATTCAATATCAAACAACCCTTCACCATTTTAATGACAGCCTTCTTTTCCTTTACGCCGGAAGAATTTGTAACCTTATGTCGTTATATGCTGGTACTCTCGATTCGCTACAATGTCATCTGTCATTTACCATCCAGTGAACAAGAAAACAAATACAATCGACTCGCCATGCGAATTGATCAACAGGCCATTAAATGCGCCAGCCATGTTAAAAATAGCCCACAATTCAAAGAACTGTATCCTGATGATGATACTTTTCGCTACGCATTTGCATTTCATAAAATGTCCATTCGTCAATCACCTAAAAAAATTCGTTTTCTTTTTGCGCAGATGGAAAGGCGTTTAGGTAATGCTATCAGAGATATGGATATGACAACACTAGCACATATTTATCCATACAATTCAACCCCAGTTCGGATTAATGATTTTGGTGAAGGTTATGAAGAAGTACATGACCGCTTAGGTAATATGTTGTTATTACCCAGACCGGAAAATAAACAAATGGATACAGCTACCTTTGCACAAAAGAAAGTGATTTATGCACAAACCCGTTCTAAGTTGGCGGCTAAAGTTGCAGACTATGAACAATGGAATAAACAAGCGGTTATGGAATAAACAAGCGGTTGACGACTTTCAACATTGGATGGCAAATCAAGCGGTACACACTTGGCGGGTGGATTAGCTGAAAGCCTCACTGCCTACATATCGTCAATGTGCGCCTAACGCACCCTACCTGGCTAAATACGCTGGCTTGGCGTATTAGATTAGAAATGAGCCTAGAATAAAGCAGCGAGTTGCGGCAAGCGGCTGCAACTCATCCTCACAGCAGTTGCTTATTTATCTGCTAATCTGTGGTTCTCTATCAATTCAATTTCAGCAGCAGCTAAATCAAACAACGCATAAACACAAGTATTTAATTTCTGCTCAAGCCGCTGTAATTCAGCAGAGAGCTTTTGAATCTCAAAACTTTCCTGTTTAAGCCAAGTTTCCCAAGCATTTCTTTCTGGCAATGGAATGTCTTGCTTAAAAGATTTTTTGAGTTCTGCACGAAAATCAAAAAAATCCAACAACCACCAGTCTTTTAATTTAGTGGTCAGTTTCCCCACCGCCTTGAGCGGACACGCATCGGGAATCCGCTGACGCACTGCCTCTTGTTTTGCATAGCGCAGTTCTGCAACGCTTTGGCAGCGTTCAGCAAGCTGGGCAATGCGTTGCCGTTGTGCGTCATTGGCTTCAGGCATGGGCAAGGTTTCTAGGTATTGCACCCGCAATTCGTAGTAATGCCCGCGCACATAAGGACACATAGCGGTAATCAACCACCAATACACTTGGCTTTGCAATAACCCTAGTTCATAAAAACCTGTATGCGGCAAAATATAGGTTTTATCATTTGAAAAAAAGCCATTTTGATCAAAGTAGAATTGCGGCTTTGATTGAAAATGTGAATACATTATTTTCGGGCTTTCAAATATTTTGTAATAAGCCACTGTGTCTTGTGTTTCATACCACTGATAGGCGCCTGCTTTGCGTCCCATCCAGCTTTTTCCGGTCTGCCAATCAACTGGTTTAGGTTCTAAACGTGCTCGATATTGATTTAAGTGAGCAAGCACACCAGGATAATTTTCAATAGCCTGTCCTCTTGGAATATAAATAAGGTACAAATGACGAGGGGTGATTAACCAGGGCTTGAAGTCTTTACCTTCTAAAAACTTAAATAGCACCGCTTGAGAAGTAGGGTCTTGAGCTTGAATCTGGTTTTTCTGTTCTTCAGAAAGTACAAAAGCTTCATTAAATCCTGTTTTTATACCATACAAGGGTGCTCCACAAACTTCTTTTAAGGTTTTCCGCTGGCATGTGAGTTTCTGCCATAACAGAGTTGAATCCCCGTTTCTTAATTTCCAGCCTTCAGCAGTGAGCAATGCTTGTGGCATACTGGAAACATGGCGGATAAAATCTTTTAGCAAACCTTCATTGGGAATCTGTTCTAATTCTTGAAAGCGCAGAATATGATCTTTATCTGCTTGGGTTTTGTGCATAATCAAGATTGCTGGATAGGTGGTGACGCCTTCAAATATTTGTAAATCTTTGAAATCTACGATGCACTCTAAGGCTGTATTTTGTACTAGAAAAGTACGCAGGTTTTTTCCACTGGAGGTTTTGAAAAAGGTGCTGGATGAAATAAAGCCTAAGCGTCCGCCAGGTTTGAGCAATTGAATACCTAATTCAAAAAAGTAGGCATATAAATCTACGACGCCGTTGTATACACGGTATTTTTGTTCTAAATACGGTTTGAAAGCACTGATGAGTTCTTGACGTACATAAGGAGGATTGCCGAGCACTACGTCAAAACCCTGGTGGTTCATTTGGGTTAAAGGTGCTTCAAGGTTTTCAAACAGAGCGGCATTTTTAGCCTGCGCTTGAGCGGAAAATTGCTGCCAATCAAAAGGTTTATCTGTGTAGGTTGGATCATTGATCAAGCTGTTGCCGACTTGAATATTGTTATCTAAGCTATTGAGTTGTTTACCTGGTCTGGCGGTTTTGATCCATAAAGAAAGTTTGGTAATTTCAATTGATTCGGCATTGACATCTACGCCATACAGATTGCGGTTTAGGATTTCTTTGTCTAAGTCGAAAACATCATAACTGCCGGTTAAATCTGCCAGTAAATCATTAATGCGGGTGTACTCTTCATGTAGATAATCAAAAGCTGCGACGAGAAATGCGCCTGAACCGCAGGCGGGATCAAGTACGCGGGTGGTGCGTAGAATCTGTTGATAATCACGCCAGAATTGAATTTCAAAGTCTTTTTTCTTCCAGCTTTGATTTTTGTGACGTTGCGCGGCGTTGAGGTTCCAGAGTTCGGCAAAACGGCTGCGTAAATAGGCGCCAAGGGTATGTTCGACGATAAAACGGGTGATGTGGTCTGGGGTGTAGACTACGCCTTGTTGTTTGCGTTTGGAGAGTCCGCTGTGGTCTTCGCCGCGTGCTTGGGCTTGTAGGCTTTCGATGTCGCTGATGGATTGTTCAAAAATGTGTCCTAGCACTGTAACGCTGACTTCGCTGGCAAAATCGTATTCTGCTAAGGCTTTGAAGTCACAGCAAATTTTGTCGCTGATATTGGGCTTATCTAAAACGGTGTCAGCCGCAAATAAGCCGCCGTTGTAAGCGGGGATTTTGAGTTGAATGCTGCCTTGATCTATGGCGTGAAATAAGGCTTTGAAGTTTTCCCAAATAGAACGGGGAAAGTAGGGGTCTTGATATTCATATGCTTGGGCAATGCTTTTGTCTGGCAATAAACCCCAATCTTCGGCAAAGGCAATGAAAAGAATGCGATCTAGAATTTTTTGTGCATAGCGAATTAAATCGAGGCGGTTTAGGTTGGCATTTTCTTCTGCCAGACTTTGCAATAATTTTTCGCGTAGGTTTTTATAGTCTTTATAGAGTTGTTGGGTAATTTCTTTGTCTATTTGTTCGCTTTGTTCGAGTATTTTGCGGGTTTCTCCGCTTAGGAGTTGTTTGGCATTTAACAACCATTGTAAGCGTGCATATTCTTTTGCGTCTGCGAGTTGTGCTAGTTCCCAGCGTTCGTACACTTGTCGCCCGCTGCCGATGGCGTAGAGGCGGATTTCTAGGTAATTGCTGAGGAGTACCCATTGTGCGCCTGGGGCGTCCATTGCGTATTCCCAGGCTTGTTGTACGGGGCTTTTGTGGCGTCCTGGCATGATGGCGTCGAGGTCTTTGGTTTTCGCGCCTTTGAGTTCAAAAGGCGCAAGTATGTTGGCGTGGGTGCGGGAAAATTCGCCCAGCGCGACATCTACGCAGCCAGCGCCAATTTTTTGTTCTTGCGCTAAATTCCAGGTCGTGCCGCCAAAGCCTTGATAATCTAGTATTTCTGTGAGGATTTTTTGAATGAAGTGGCTATGTAGCGCGGTTTCGGTTTGGGTGAAAAGGCTGCGATTGTGGATGCTGTCGCGCCAGGCGGTGAGTATGTTGAGGTGTGCGGGGGGGATTTCGCACAGGGGTAATTTGTGTTTCAGTAAGCGTGGATGAATTAAGGACATGATTAAACTCTTAAATTATTTGAAAATGTTGTGTTTTGGCTAGGGGTTTGTTGTTGGTTTGCTATGGGTGGAGCAGGGTGCGTAAGATGTTGGGATTCCAAGCGTGCTTGCCGCTGGGGGTGGCAATACTGGCTTGATTCAGGGCTTCGGCGATTTCTTGCCAGCTATAGGGCACATCTCGTTGTGCTTGTAGCCAGTGCAGAAAGGCTAAACGCTGCGGGGAATGGGCGCTCCCTGGCGCGGGGAGTGCTAAGTAAGCAGACGGCGGGGTGCTGGGGATGGCGGGGGCGTTTTGCTGTAAGGCGGCGTCGCGTTGCTGGCGAAAGTGTAGGGCGGTTTTGCGCAGCGTTTGGTTGAGTGCTTTAAGTTGGGTAATTTGTTGTTGTAAATCGGTTTTTTTTCTTTGTAACTGGCGCACTGTTTCTTTGAGCGGGGTGATGTATTCGCTTTCTAGGAGGAGAATTTTGCCCTGGAGTTGGTTCATGGTTGCCAGTATTTCGCTGCCGTTGCTGTCAAGCAGCAGAGGTAATTCGCTGTCTAATTCTGTTGCTTCTGTGCTGGCGGCGAGGCCTGGATTGGGAAATTGCGCAAAGTGCTGCTGGCTCAGGGCAAAGAGGGCGCGTTTGAATAGTTGCTCTAGGGTTTCGTTTTGGCTCACTCTTTTGAGTAAGGCGATGAGTTCTTGCGTTTCTTCGTCTAGGTAGAGTTTGGCGCTTTTGTTGAGGTTTTTGCCGTTGCCAGTTTTGCCGCCGGCTTTTCGGGCGCGATAGCGGCGCATACGCTCTGCGGGAGTTAAAGCCATGCGAATATCTCTTGTATATCTCTGATGTTCATACAACGGGTCTGAAAAAAGCCGCTAAGGATTTTAGCCCATGATAGATAATGCCATGATTTATAAAAATTTTATCTTATTTTCGGACATCCTGGCAGGCTTGGGATAAAATCCAGGGCAGAAGCTGTTTATTTAAGTGGACTTGCTGTTGAATAGTTCAAGCAGTCTATGAATTTTCCCCAAATTTGGACACCCTTGCCCGATGAAATCACCACTCGTTATTTATCACGCCAATTGTCTGGATGGTTTTGGCGCTGCCTATGCTGCTCAGCGTTATTTTGCCCAGCAAACCGACAGCAATTGTGAATTTTTGCCTGCCAGTCACGGCGATGCGCCCCCTGATTGTACGGCGCGGCGCGTGTTTATTGTGGATTTTTCCTACAAGCGCCCGCTGCTGGAGCGCATTTGTCAGCAAGCCGAGCAGGTGACCATTATTGACCACCATGTCAGCGCCGCCAAGGAATTAGAAGGGCTGGAGCAAGCATATACCAATCTGCACCTGGTGTTTGATATGGAACAATCCGGCGCTGTGCTGACCTGGCGCTATTTTCACCAAACCCCGCCACCAGACTTATTGCTGCATGTGCAAGATCAGGATTTATGGCATTTTGCCTTGCCAGATACCCGCGATCTCAATGCTGCCTTGGGTTCTTATGCGTTTGAATTTGCCCGTTGGGATGCGCTGGTCAGAGAACCGGCGGGTTTAGCGCAACTGGTGCAGGAAGGGCGAGCAATCAACCGCTATCTGCGCCAGCAGATTGAAGCGCATAAGCGCAAAGCGCACTTGGGACAAATCTTGGGCTATCGCGTGCCTATCGTCAATTGTCCCAAAGTGATCGCCAGCCAATTGCTGCATGAGCTTGCCGAACAGCAGCCGTTTGCCGCGGGTTATCAAGATCAGGGCTTGGATCGCAACTGGTCTTTGCGCTCTTGTGCTGAAGGTGCGGATGTGGCGGCGATTGCCGAACGCTTGGGCGGTGGCGGGCATGTTCACGCCGCCGGGTTTCGCACCCGCTTGCCGGATGGTTTATTAACCATTAGCGCCCTGGAAGAAAGCCCATGCTAAACCAGGATAGTTTTCTCGTTACTGCCCAGCCAGGCTGGTATGCCGATAAAGGCGACGGCACTTTTGTGCCGGTGATCGCCTTTGCCATTCATCCTACCGGCGGCAAGCACAACATCGTAGACGGCATGACGATGGAAGGTTATTTAACCAGCGCCTATGGCTGGTCTATTATTCATGAGTCCCTGTTGCCGAGAAATGCTGAAGTGATTTTGAGCTTTGCCTAAGCGCAGTTACGCCACTGAGTCGTGCCAGGGCGCTCGGTTTTATTGGGATAAACGCAAAAAAGCAGGATGCGGTTTTGTGCCGCATCCTGCTTTTTTATTGTACATCAAACAGATGGCTGAAAAATCTGGACTGCTTAGGCGGCGAAGTTTTCCGCAACAAAGTCCCAATTGACCAGATTCCAGAAGGCTTCAACGTATTTGGAGCGGGCATTGCGATAATCTACATAATACGCATGTTCCCACACGTCGCAGGTCAGCAGCGGTTTGTTGTCACCAGTTAAGGGCGTGGCGGCGTTGCTGGTGCTTTCCAGGGCTAAACTGCCGTCTGGTTTTTTCACTAACCATCCCCAGCCTGAGCCGAAGGTGGTGATAGCGGTTTGTGAAAATTTTTCTTTGAAAGCAGCAAATGAACCGAAGCTGGCGTTGATGGCGTCGGCTAATGCGCCTGTGGGTTCGCCGCCACCGTTGGGGCTTAAGCAATTCCAGTAGAAGCTGTGATTCCACACCTGTGCGGCGTTGTTGAAGATACCGCCGCTGGATTTTTTGATGATTTCTTCCAGGCTGAGGTTTTCAAACTCGGTGCCAGGAATCAGGTTGTTGAGGTTGGTAACGTAGGTTTGATGATGCTTGCCGTGATGAAATTCCAGCGTTTCGGCTGAGATGTGGGGTTCGAGTGCATTGTTTGCGTAGGGGAGTGCGGGCAGTGTGTGCGCCATAAAGTCATTTCCTTTGTGTTGAGGGCTGGTCAGAACTGGGTTAAGTGAGATAAGTCAAAGAAAAATAATGGTTATTTGTATGCTTCCGGGCTGTTCCTGAGCGGTGCAGAAGTTGTACACCGCGCCTGGCGGTGTTTTTCCAGGCGGGCACACAGGGCTTAATATAATGCTATCTGGATGCGATTCAAGGTTTAGCATCCTGCTCAGGTAAAGGCGTGTCTTTGGTGTTAGTTGGTGTCGCAGGTTCGGCGGGCGGCGTTATTGCTGTCGCGGGCGTAGTGGCGGCAGCGGGCGCTGGGTTGCTGTCAGTGGTTTGTGCAACTGGCTCTGCCGGAGGCGCTGCCGGAGGGACGGGCGGAACAACGGCTGTCGCTTCAGTTTCAACTGCTGCCGCCTCTGGCTTTGCTTCTACTTCAGGCAACGGCGCGGTATCAGCTTCGGGCAGCGGCGCGTCTGTGGCTTCAGGTGAGGGTTGGTCGGCGCTCGGTTCTTCGGTGAGTTCTCGATAGGCGTTAGGATCGCCAGGTGCGGGTCCCAGTAATTCTTTGACTTTGAACTCGCCAGTGCCGGGCTTAGGACGTTCGGCATCGGGTTCGCGGGCTTGAAACATCATGGGATCACCAGGGGCTGGACCTAGCACTTCTTTAAGTTTGTATTCGCCAGTGCCAGGCTGGGGGCGTTGCACCACTACGACTTCTGGGGGCGGTGTGGATGGCGCACGTTCGCTGGCAGCAGGCGGCAGGGTAGGAGAAGCAACTGGCGCGGCATTCTGCGGCGCTTGCGTTAAGGGATTGACCGGCGCAGCGGTATAAGGCTGCTGGGCGGGCATTGGTGCTGCGGTGGGTGGCGGCGCATACGCTTGCGGCGGCGCAGCATAGCGAGGCTGATCGGCATAGGGCGCGGGCGCTTGCTGCTGTGGATAGGCAGCCCTGGGCGCTTTACGATCTAAGCGGTACATTAAGCGATTTTCCGCAGAAGAGCCGTATTGGGGCGCAGGAAGACGCGGGGGCGCTTGGCGGTATTCGGGCGTTCTCGGCGGGGGAGCTGAGTATGCGGGCGCATCGTATTCTGGCGGATAATAAGCAGGCGCTTGTGCTGGGGGATAATTGTCATAAGCCTCCGGCGCATCGTATCCATAGGCAGCACCTGGCGCGGGCTGACTTGGAGCATAGGCAGGAGGAGGCTGTTGCGGATCATTGGGGTAAGCCGCATAGCGATTATCGTAAGCTGGATTGGATTCGGGTGGATAGCTGGGTTGCTGCACTTCATAGCCCGAATAATCAGGATAATTCGGGTTTGCATAACCGCGTGGCGCAGGATTAGCAGGATTAGGCGGATAATAATAGCTTGCCGAAGGCGCTGGTGGCGCATAGTCTGCGGAAGATTGCGCATAGGGTTGCGGATAATAGTCCGCCGGTGGCGCTGCATCTTGCGTCGCTGCCGGATACTGATTCCATTGTGGCGCATTTTGATAGTGCTGCTGAGGCGTTGAATACTGTTGATATTCAGCAGGATACGGCTGATTATCGGTATACTGAGGCGGATAATAGACGGGCGGAGACGCATTCGGATTTGACCAAGCCTCCCGCAACGGTGGCGGCGCTCGATAAGCATACCCATCCACGCCTTGGCTCATCGCTTGCTGTGCTGCTTGCCAAGGATTACCCATTGATTGCCCGTTTTCCCAAATGGGTTGAGCATTATCCGGCACAGCCACGCCCATCTGCGCAGGCGGCAAAAACCTATCCTGCTGCGTCGGAAACGTCTCCGCGGGTAGCGCGTGACTGACGCCCAATAACAGCCAAACACTGGTGTGCAACATCTGCATAGGATGCCTCATATCTCCTCCTTTAGAGCCTGTCATGAATCGGCATTTATCGAGACTATCTTTTAGTCTTTTTCAAAAGATTACAGAAAGTTATCTTGATTTTTAGTAGTATCAAATAACCTTTTTTAGAAACACTGACACTATAGCATGACCTATCACAGAAATGGGAGGAACAGGTAAATGGAACACAGAACCAAGCAACGCAAGCACGTCTTCTTGTACTTGGATATTTATGATCGAGAAACCGGACGGCTCATGGGACATTTAGGCGATATTTCTAACGAGGGCTTGATGATTATAGCCCCACAGCCATTGCCGCTACACATCAGCCGAGAGATTCGCATCCGCCTACCTGAAGACGAATTTTCCAAAGCCTTTATTGACTTAGAAATACAAACCCGCTGGACAGCACCAGATGTCAATCCAGATTTACATTGCACTGGCTGTTTATTTGTAGATATATCGCCAGAAGACGAAGCATTAGTAGAAGCAGTCGGAAAACTGCTGAGTTTTGATAGCTAACAGCCAGCAGCGCCTTTATATTCACAGCACACTTATATTCACAGCACAGGCGCGGTTTTTTCAGTGCTGGCGGTTAGCATGAACAATCTCAGGCTGAAAGAAAAACACATGCGGCTGACTCGCATCAATCCGCGCCTTAACCCAATGCACCTCACTCGCACCAAACACCTCAACGCGGGTGAAATTTTCCACCAGATGATGGGTTTGGCGATTGCGCAAAGGTTTGTCAATACGAAAATAGTGGCTATCGCCATGCACCAACACCACTGGCTTGGCAAAATCAATGGTAGCGTCCTCCAAGGCGCGTAGAAAATCCCGAAAACCATTGTCAGGCTCAGCAGAACGCATTTCAAATAAAGGATTCGCGTGCATAAACAACATGATACCAGGGCTTTGATGCTGATTAGCCTGGTTAAAAGCCTGTTTTAACCAGGCTAAATTTGCCACCTGTCGTGCGCCATATTCCTGTTGCCGTGCTGCCCACAGCGCATCAGTATCCTCATTTTGGCGTATGAAATTATTTTGACTGCCCACCAGATGCAAAGCAGCGAAAGTCACGCCCCGGTGTTGCCACAACACATTTTCTGGATAAGCCGCACTTTGACGCTGTAGCGGCAAAGTGTGCTGCCCAAAGCTGGTCTCGCCTTGAGCAAACAACGTGCGCAATTTAGCTAACCGCTCAAGCGGGTCATAGCCACCATTATTATGACGCATACAATCCGTCCATTCATTATCGCCCGGCGTATAAAACAACGGATGTTTAGAAGCCTGAAAATCTTTTTGAATTTGTTGGAAATAAACATCGCTGCATGACTGATCACCGGCTTTAATGTCGCCCACATGCAGCACAAACTCTAATGCAGCAGCATCCAAATCTTGCCGCAAGGCTTGCCAAGTCGCAGGAGATTCGTGATAAGGCAAATCGCCCATCAAGCCAATCTCAAAAGGCTCAGCGGCGGCATTGATCAAGGCGCTGTAAAACAAACAAAAAGCATAAACACGCGGGTTTAACATGGCTTAGATACCTCTAAAGTTCTATGTGCAACATCCGGGCGGGTGCTGTCCCCAAATTCTAAGGCTAAGCGTTAGATTTGCTCGTTACCAAGCGGAGCTTGGTGACGAGCAGATTGGGGGTTGTAGATTGTAGGATAGGTGGGGGCGCGATGTGAATTTTGATATTTGTATGAGCCATAACGCGCCGAAACCCATCATGCAATGCCCCGAAATGATGGGTTTCGGCGCGTTACAGTTCATACCACAATCAAGCATCATGGTGCGCCTCTACCCATCTTACCGTGTTGCTTACGCAACGCCGCTTGCTGCTGCAAACCCTCAGCAAATCGCTCAACCGCTTGCCGCGCCTGCATTTCCAACTGCAACGCCTGCTGATTACCATTAGCGCGAGCGCGGATTTGATCCAAACGATGATACAAAGCTCCCAGCAACGCCTCACGGCGTTTACGATCTGCCAACATATCATCTTGAATGAAAGGGTTACGGCTGATCACCCACATATCGCCCAACACCTCAAACAACATCCGCGCCGAGCGTCCCGTGCGCCGCTGCCCGCGCAACTGCTCAATGCTCCGCCAACCCTCCTGCCCCAGAAAACGCAAAATGATTTCACGGTCAGAAAAAAACGTATAGTTGTAAGGAATTTCGCGGATACGCAAAGCAACATCGGTGTTCATAAAAGACCTATTAGTGCAAGAATTTGTCAGTATTGTATCATGCGACGACAGCGGCAAAATCCAAGATGATTGCAGTGCAATAGGAGCTTTTATGATTACCCAACTATCCCAACTCAATCCCAACGGCATCTACAGCTACGCCGACTATTTAACCTGGCAATTTGACGAAACCGTCGAACTCATCAAAGGCAAACTGCTGCCGATGTGTCCTGCGCCAACCGTCAAACACCAACGCATTGCGCGTGATTTAGGTTACAAAATCAACCACTTCCTACAACACCGAAAACCTTGCGAATTATTCATTGCCCCGTTCGATGTCAAACTGTACGACCGTCGCAAAACCAAACTGGCAAACAAAGAAGTTTACAGCGTAGTGCAACCTGACCTATGCGTGATTTGCGACGCAGAGAAACTCACCGACAAAGGCTGCGACGGCGCACCCGATTGGATTATCGAAATACTCTCGCCCGGCAACTCCAAAAAAGACATGCGCATAAAATTTGATTTATATGAAGAAAGCGGCGTGTCCGAATACTGGCTGGTGTATCCCTATGAACAAGCCATTTACCAATTTGTACTAGACGACGCAGGCAAATACCAACTCAATGCCATGTACGCAGAAGACGACATCGCCACACCGCACTTATTTCCAGACCTAAAAATGGATTTAGCCGAAGTGTTTGCAGAATAAACAATAAAACCCGACAGGTATAACCAACCTGTCGGGTTTTATTGTTTATGCAGAAGTGGAAGATTAGGTTTTATAACTTTTTCTCGTGCCAGCGTTCTACGCGGCACGGTGGTCTTCGCGCTCTGCGCGTTCCGCGCAGAGCGCGGAACTGCTCATGTGGCGCGGAACGCTCACGCAAGGTAAACTCGTTCCCAAGTGCCACTTGGGAATGCCATCTTGACCGCGTTCTGCCTCGATTACTCCGCCATACGTTGCAGCATTGAGGTAATCGCCGCTGATTCATAGGTTTCCGACGTATGCCGGACAGGATTGCTTAAACGCAACTCCAACACTTGCGCCGCTGGGAAACCTGGAATCAAGTGCATTTGCTGAGACAGCGTGGGCACAATGCCATCCCCCAGGTGAAACTCCAGCGAATGCCCATCGAGTAAAACCTTCTTGATCTCCGCCGGTAATTGCACCCAACCGGAAAGCGCGTCAACGCCGACATCGGCAAACTCGACCTGCGGCGATACGATTTGTCCATAACGAATCGTGGGCGGCAAGCCTGCCTTGCACCGCGCTATTCAGCGTTCTTATCGCCTCCGAACCCGTGCTTAAATCGCCTATGGTCGGCGGTAGGCTCACACCTATGACATCCAGCAGCCACTTCAAGCTGTTTACTGTCCCCGTAGCATCGCAACCCGAGGATGGCGTACAAGCTGCCAACCACGGATAAATCCGCCCCAATGGACTGCCCAAATGCGGCGTTCCAATGGTCAACAAACCTTTCACCGCATTGCGCTCGGTGGACGGCGTTTGCAGGAAAGCCCGCGCCGCCAAACCGCCGCGACTATGACCGACTAAGGTAATTGGCGCATTGGGTTGCCGTTCTAAAATCAGTTTAACCGCTGTACCCACTTCCTTGCCCAGTTGACCAAAAGTCGCGCCGTCGCCTTTATCCCAACGGGTAGAACCATCCAATCCATAACGGAAATGCGTACCGAATTTGATTCTGTAACATTGAATCGCGCTACTTGGCAATTTCCAATTTTCATCGTATTCCAGCGGCGCGCTAGAAACATACGCGCTTTGTGTTGAACTGTTAAATTCAATAATCGGACAAATAACATCCCGTGTCAGCACAAGAGAAAATAAAGCAGGATCGGAGATGTCAGAGGGTAAATATCCCAGCCTCACCCATTGCTCTACCCATTGAACTCTCCAATAATCCAGCAGCCTATTCCAAGTTTCCGGGCTGGAATTCATGCCGTGAATCAGCAAATAGACTTGGTTATTGGGTAAATAGGCTTGCGCCGATGGCGTGACTGAATTGACTTGCGTATTATTCAACAATGAATTTAATGAATGACCACAACTACTGTTGGGCGTTTCGGTTAATTGAAATTGCACCGGTATGGTGTTAATGACTTTCAAGCCAACATTGCGGCAAAATTGTCCGTCACTTAGCATGACAAATGGAATATTTAACATTTGTCTCGCAGCGTCATATTGAATCATTACGCCTTCTTTGGCGGGAACTGTTTGCCAGCTATTTTCAAGCTGAAAAATATAATTTTTGTTATCTATAATACTGAGTTGTACATTGATTAAATCGCCCTGAAAATCACCGCCGACACGCGGTAAATAAATGCTGTTGTTGCGCACTTCGGCAATGGCTTCAAAAATGTCGGTGACACCTGACATTGTTGGCGCAGCAAGTGGTTCTGGGCACTGTTCCCCCCGCACCTGCCATTCCGGGTCTTGCGCATGAGAAAACTCGCCAGCGTTGGATTGGATGCAGTTAAGCCGCAGTTTTTACTGAGGCTTAGTTCTTGATAGGAATCGCTATCAGTAATTTGCTGTACAAATGAGGGAACTTCGCCGCTCAGTTGGTTTTCTGAAAGCCAAAGATATTCTAACTTGGTCAAATTTGAGAAATTAGGAATGCTGCCGCTCAGTTGGTTGTTATAAAGATAAAGCTCTTGCAAGTTCGGCAAATTGCTGAAATTGGGAATGCTTCCGCTCAGTTGGTTGCTAGAAAGCAAAAGCTCTGTTACCTTCCCACTTGCACAAGTCACCCCAAACCAAGAACACGGAGTCTGTGTGACATTCCAGCCGGTGTTGTTTTTCCAATTCGGTCCATCCGTGCTGTGATAAAACTCCAGCAAAGATTCGCATTCGGCACGGGGAATTTGCGTGACGGTGGCGCAATTGGTCGCCGCCTGTGCCGTGCCGGTAAGCAACAGCAAGCAAGCGAGAAGCTGAAAGAAAGATTTCATGGGGTGTTCTCCTGTGAAGTTGAGGTTAAAGAAACGGATTGTCTTGGTTCATGGGATGTTCCTTATTGGATTGAAGTTGAAACACCTTCGTTCACAACAAATTTGGATAGCGGGCAATTACTATCCGATTAAAGTCCGATATGCGCATAATACCAGAGTACATTTCGGCTTCCTCGAAATCCCTGTCTCCGGTCAAAAGCACATCCGCTTGGTTTGCAATCGCGCAAGCGAGGAATTTCGCGTCCTTTCTATCCCTGGGAAAATCAATCTCCAGAGATTCTGAAACCGGCATCACGCTTTCATCAATTAACTCTTGCCAGTATTCAAGCTGGGACAGGCTGAGGCTGAATTTTGGTCGCTTTAATACCGATTTATATTCCTCGATAATCCGGTTGGAAGCAATCCAGTCCCATTCCGGTCGCGCCAATATCCATAAAATCACTGATTCCGGCAATCGGTCACGAAACGCGGCGGAAACCAATACATTCGTGTCAATGACTATTTTCATGAGGAATGACGATAGGCTTCGATTTCCGCCGCGATCTCGTCATCCGTGATATTTTGCGCGGCGGGCGTGGATTGGATTTCCTTGAAAAAAGTTTTCCACTTCAATAGGCGTTGTTGTAACTCGCTTTCCGCCAGCACAATCACGGTCAGTTTTTGCCCGGAATAATACGGCAAGTCGGATAAAACCAGACTGTGGGAATCGTCTATAACCAATTGGCGTTTCAGCATGGTAGCCTCTTGACGTCTTGGAGCATCTGTTAATAGGTTGTTCCGCTGGTATCAGTGACTAGGCTGCGGACGGTGCGAGTTCGATCTTTGCCTGTTGTGTCATGCCGGTCAGCAACAGCAAGCAGGCGAGAAGCTGAAAGAAAGATTTCATGGTTGGGTTCTCCTGCGGATTAAATAAACGGATTGATAATAGGCTCTGCCTGGACGCCGGCTTTTGCGGCTCCGCCGCACGGTTTCCTGTGGAGTTGAGGTTAAATAAACGGATTAATGAGGGTTAAACGGTTTTCGATGATTTGCCCGTTCTGCATGTCTTCGCTATAGAGGGTACTGCACTGACTTTGCAATGCAGCATTCACAATCAAGGCATCGTAAAAAGACAGCTTGTATTGTTTGACAAATTGCAATGCCTGCAAAGTATCCGTGGTATTTAGCACATATTATGCGGGTAATTTTCAAATATCTTCTTGCTGCTCGGAATCCAGGTAAAGATAAACCCATAGATTAGTATCAATGAAATATTTATCGGGCATTGCGCTCGTCTCGATTGGGAATCGCCACACTCTCTACCCTCACACGTTGCGTGGCAACAAATGCAAGAAAATTCATCATGTCAGCCGATTCCATTGGGGGTGCATCATGGTCTAAATTAACCCCCTCTTCCGCCGCGATTTCCCGCAACAAGAGATTGACCACCCGCAGCTTCTCCGCATGGGACAATTTGAGCAGTCCGGGCAGTAACGGTGAGGCTGAGATAACATTTTGAATTTGCATGGTATTTTTCCTGTCCAATCTGAGGGTGTCACAATTATAGGCTAATCACAACCCACCACACTCCGCCAGTGGCGCGAACTCCGGGTTAAGCAACTTTCTTTGCCAAAAACGCTTTATCCAAGTCTAACTTCAGAAAGGGTAGTCCTGTACATGTAGTGCTATGACCCCGTAAGAATGCGGGTACCAAAAGCAAAAAGCACTACATGTATACCACTACCCTCGCAATATCCTGTTCCAACGCCTGAAACGCGGATAAACAGCGTAATGGAGAAAAGTCGTCAATTTGTTCCGCTAAGCGATGCACATATTGTTGCGGCCTGAATTGCTTCAAGCGCCGTCCGCTTAAACCACTGGCTGCACGAAATAAGTCATATAGCGTATTTTTGGGATCAAGTAAGTTTTCAATCTGACTCAGCGAAGGTAAGTGTAGTTCAGCACGCCCACCGGGATTACCGGCTGCCCGGCGTAATGAGGATTCATCAAATAACAACCAGGCTTCCATCATGCGTACCGGGATAGCGCAAACAATTTTTGGCAAACGGTTTTCCGGGATACGCTGGCGGGCATCTTTATACGCAGCTTGAATTTCCTCAACGCGCTTTTCTCTACTTTCTCTTTCGGCATCCCGATGCACAAACAGGATGTCACAAGGAAATAAGCGTACACCATCAACGATTTTATCTGTCAATGTCGCTGGTGCTTGCGGTAGACCGCGCAAATCAGCCCAATCTTTTTGGAATGCAGTATCGGGTAAATGCTGTCTGAGCAACCAGTCAAGTATAGGCAACAAGGCTTGATCGGAACCGCCGTCTGTGACCAAGGTATAACGCAGAGATTTCATTCAGGAAATTCCAACGCCAGTTGATCGGTCAGATGGTCTTTAACCCGTTTTGATTTATTGTGTGGTGATTTTTCTAGGTTATTGGTTGGATTAAGATAAGCCAAGACTGTACCCAAGCTTACAGTCATTGGTAAATCTGATGCTTTACCACGCCAAGTACCATTCAAACAGCTAAAACCGACGTGTTTGAAGCGTTGCCTTGATTTGGCGTCTACGCTCTCTTTAGGCTCCGCGACGACTAAACTTTCTGCCGGTACCAACGAAACCACGCTGGGCGAATGGGTATTGATAATGACTTGCCGCAGTGGATTGTCTTCATTGACCGGTTCATCGGTGTCTACCGCAATGTCTTGCAACAGTTCCAGCATTGCTTCGATACGCTGCGGGTGAATCCCGTTTTCCGGTTCTTCAAAACACAATACCCCGGCTTGTCTGTCCAGTTCTAATACCGCCAGCGCGAGAAAACGCAATGTACCATCGGACAATGAACGGGCGGGATGAAAGGTTTTATCTTTTCCGGCAACTTGCAACGTCAGCAGTTCCCGTTTTTCATCACGGTCTACTTTAACTTCTTGCACATCTTCCAGCAGTTGTGCCAAGCGGTTTGTCACTTGCGCATAAATTTGTTGTTCTGCCGCATCTTTGCCGTCTTTGGAAGTATGGGTATTTGCCAGGTAATACAGGGTTTTTGCCAAATGTGCGCCATCCATGCCTAAACGGTTCGGCGCGGCGAATTCATCCGGCTTGCGCAATGCGGTCGGTTCCAGTTGCAACAAACGCCAGGAACGCATTTCCTGACGCGCTAAAACCGCCGTAGGGCTTTCCGAGGCATTGGTATCCGATAACACGGTGCGCGGCAAATGAGTGGCGGGCAAAGAACGCGGTTTGCCGCTGCTACCGCCGTCTTGGTGAAGTTTGATAAGACGCTTATTTTCTTCGTTGAGTTCCGTAGAGATGAAAGGTGCGCCACTGCGTTTTCCCAAGCCTAAAGACTCACGCCAATTCGCGGCGGAATGCTTGAATAACAAATGTTTCGCGGCATCGCCTTTTTTAATATGCACCAATTCTTCTTTGAGTAATTCCAGCCCCTCGGAAATCTTGCTGTTATCACCTTTTCTATAGGTCAGTTCAACACTGTAGCGTAATAATGTCGTGGTGGCTTTGGCGGTCTGCCCCAAATGATCTTGCCCGGTCGCCGGAATAATCATTTCCGCTTCAAAGCACATTTTTTCAGCATAGGTATTGCCGATACGATGAAATAAATGACGAATATCGGCAGTGCGCCCTTCTTCATCGCGTACCAATAAAGCCGCTTCAATGAACGGCATATCCGCCAGCGCGCTTAAAAATCGAATCGCGTCGAATAAATTGGATTTACCCACACCATTTGCGCCGGCGATACAGGTAAACGGACCGAAACGGATGTCGGTATCCATCAAGTTTTTGAAACCGGAGATTTTTAAGCGCGTCAGCATAATTTCAGCTCGGTTATAAATTTAACTCGTTCCCAAGTGTCACTTGGGAACGAGTCCAACGCACCATTTGACATCCGCAAAGGTGCGTTTCGCTATCGCACCCTACAGGG
>DYPD01000075.1 GCA_020720115.1 Thiomargarita sp.
CTCACGTTCTCTTTTTTAACATCTTTATATCTCCTTGATTTTTATTCATATTATACCACCTTTTTTCTTAACTTAATGCCATTGACGCTAGAGCGTGGGAACGAGAAAACGACCCGCGCCCCAGCTTGCGCCAAAGTCGCCGCTTGGATGGACATGCCTTGTGAGACATCTTAGAAGACTGCGCCGAGCGCGAGCCAGAAAACCGCTTGCAGGATTTTACGGCGGTGTTGGCGGCGTTAAAAAACCTTCCAGATTTTAAAAATCTGGAAGGTTTAGATGGGCAACAGCAAACCTCTGTTCAAAACCAGCAAGCATTAGGTTCACAAAAATATGCACATTACATCGCCTACGATGACGGCACTGTGTTGGATACCCAAACGGGCTTGCTGTGGATGCGCTGCGCTTTAGGGCAAACCTGGGATGGCAAAACCTGTGTGGGCGAAGCCGCAACAATGACTTGGGATGAAGCCTGTCAGCAAACAGGCGATGGCTTTGCGGGCTGTCGAGATTGGCGGATGCCCACATTTGAGGAATTAAAAACGCTAGTGGATAAAAGCCAAGGTGGTGCGAAAATTCATCCACAAGCCTTTCCAAATTGCCCAGCCAACTGGTTCTGGTCGGGTTCGCCCGTGTCCTTTCATTCAAATGACGCATGGTCCGTGCTTTTCAGCCTTGGTCACGACAATTACTTCAACTACAGTAGCGCCCTAAATGCTCGGCTTGTGCGCGGCGGACAGTGACCTTTGCTTTTTGCGTCTGGAAAGCCAACGCAGTGCCGCCGCGTTCCCATGCTCTGCTTCGCAGCTATCTTAAATTACGTTCAGGGATTTTCTCGTGCGAGCGTTCCACGCCCCGCATGAACAGTTCCGCGCTCTGCGCGTAATGGGCGCAGAGCGCCCGCCGCTCGTGCCGCGTAGAACGCTGGCGCGAGGGAATAAGCCTGGAAATCCTCATTTGTCGCTGGTGCGCTAATCTGCTACTGTTGAACAAAATCTGTGCGGATTCTGTTAGTTTCTTAACTCAAAATGCTGTTTATCTCTCCTAAGCGACTGGTTCATGAATAACCTCTCTCAAGCCTTGTTTTTTCGCGTGCGTCATGCGGTTGCGCTCTGTTGTCTTTGGTTGTATTGCGCTCCGCTGCTGGCGTTGCAAAATGCACCTAATGCACCTGAGGAAACCGCTCAGGAAGCCTCGAAGCGGGCGCGTTTGAATGCGCTGAAGCAATTGCCTATTCGTCAGTTAGCAACGGTGCAGTTTTATAACCCGGAAGCTCAACTGGCTGCGCGTAAAAGCCGTGCTCTGGTGGAAAATCCCAGCGCCTTGTTTGTGTTGAGTGGTGAGGAGATTGCGCGTGCTGGCATTAGCAGTTTGCCGGAAGCGTTGCGTATGATTCCGGGGGTGCAGGTGTCGCGCCTGTATTCTAATCGGTGGGCGATCAGTGCGCGGGGGCTGAATGGCTATATTTCCAGTAAGCTGCTGGTCATGATTGATGGGCGCACTCTGTATACGCCGTTGCGTTCTGAGGTGTTCTGGGATGTGCAGGATTTGCCGCTGGAAGATGTTGATCGGATTGAGGTTATTCGGGGTCCTGGGGCTTCTTTGTGGGGCGCTAATGCGGTGAATGGCATTATCAATATTGTCAGTAAACCCGCTGCACAAACGCAGGGCGGTTTGTTGCGGGTGTTGCTGGGACAGGGCGAGGCTAATGCGGATGTGGGCGTGCGCTATGGCGGCACTTTGGGGGATAAAGGGCATTATCGGGTGTATGGCAAAACGGTGGATTACGCTGCGCTGCGCACGCTGGCGGGTGCGGATGCGCAGGATGATTGGAATACGCGGCGCTTAGGTTTTCGTCTGGATTATGCGCCGCAGAGTCAGGATGCGCTCAGCGTACAAGGTAATTTATACCAGAATGATCAACAGCATATTCGCCAATTGCTGGACGCAGATGCGCATTTTGTGCCGGTGTTGAATGCGCAGAAAATGCAGGGTGGGCATGTATTGGGGCATTGGCAGCGTAGCGTAGGGCGCGGCGAATGGCGGTTGCAAGGTTATTATGATTGGACGGAGCGCCAAGATCGTTTGTTTGACGAGAGTCGCCACACGCTGGATGTGGATTTTCAGCATCGCTTGCCGCTCAGTTCGCGCCAGGAATATCTGTGGGGCGCTGGGGTGCGCTATTCGCAAGACGACATTGAAACCTTTACCCGCATGTTGGGCTATACGCAGCCGCAGCGTGATACCTGGCTGCTGAGTGCTTTTGTGCAGGGCGAATTTGTGTTGCAACCGGATCGCTGGCGTTTGCTCATCGGTTCAAAAGTTGAGCACAACAGCTTCAGCGGTTTTGAATATCAGCCTTCGGTGCGCTTGCTGTGGTCGCCGCATTCGCAACATCGGTTGTGGGCGGCGCTCTCGCGTGCGGTGCGTACGCCATCGCGTACCGATCACGACGGTTTTGTGGAAACTCTGGTGTTTAATCCTGACCTCAAGAGTCCGGTGATTTTGCGTGTGCTGGGCAATGCGGCGTATGAATCCGAAACCTTGCTGGCGTATGAGCTGGGTTATCGTTACTTGCCTTCGTCGCGTTTGCTGCTGGATGTTAGCCTGTTTGCCCACGATCTGCATAAGTTGCGCACCGGTGAGCCGGTTGCTCTTGATCTCAAACAACGCCCGCCCTTGCTGCTGACGCTGATTGATAACCAACTTCAAGGCGAAGTCTTGGGTGCGGAATTAAGCCTGCATTGGCAAGCGCAAGCGCAGTGGCGTTTGTACGCGGGTTACAGCTACACCCAGGTGTTCTTGCATTTGCTGCCTGGCAGTCGTTCTGTGTTTGGCGAAACCGAAGAAGGCAACAACCCTCAACATCAAATCAATCTGCATTCGCAATGGGAACTCAACCCGCGCCTGCAAACAGACCTCAGTCTGTATTATGTCAGCGCAATTCCTGGGCAAAGCACCCCCGAATACTGGCGTGCAGATTGGCATCTGGGCTGGCAAGCGCGCCCGCGACTGCGCTTAGACTTGGGCGTGCGCAACCTGTTGCAACGGCAGCATCCAGAATTTGGCAATGTCATCAGCGGCAACACCGAAATTCCTGGCGAAATACCCCGTTCCTTGTACGCGCAACTGAGTTACCTCTTTTAAGGGATGTCGCCATGCACAAAACACCCCTGAGACGCCTCATACACACGGTATTTTATCTCGGTTTATTCAATCTGTTTGCTGTTGCACTATTGCCATGTAGCGCACAAGAAACACCAGATGCCTTTGAAGAATATGAAATCAAAGCCGTTTACTTATTCAATTTCGCCAGCTTTGTGGCGTGGAACACCACCCCAAGTACGCAAGCGCCTTTTAGCATTTGCATCCTTGGCACCGACCCCTTTGGCAAAAATCTTGACCTGGTCCTTGAACAAGAAAAAATTGCTGGGCAATCCGTGCAAATACGGCGCATGATGGCGCTTGACGCCTCTGTCTCGACTTGCCAAATTCTATTCATCAGCACCAGTCTTAACGCCCAACTTGAAAGCATTTTAACCGCCTTAAAACAGCGCCCAATATTAACCGTCAGCGACTTAAAGAACTTCACTCAACGCGGCGGAATGTTAGAATTTACTAACGAAAACAACCAAGTACGTTTCAATATTGCGCTAGAAACCGTGCGTGCAGCAGGTTTACAAGTGAGCACAGATTTACTCGAAATCGCCGAAATTGTCACGCCAACCCCCACACCCTAAGCGTCGGGAGGAGAAACCGGATGCTCAACACCATTCATATAGACGCCCAACCCGTGTCTTTCACGCCAGGGCAAAGCATCATGCAAGCAGCACGCGCCGCTGGCATTTACATCCCACACCTATGCTATCACCCCGGCTTCAGTCCGTACGGAAGCTGTCGCCTGTGCCTGGTCAAGATTGACGGACGCCTACAATCTGCCTGCACCACCCTCGCCGCTGCCGGGCAACAGATTGAAAACAATAGCGAATCTATCAATGCTAATCGCCGCATGATCACCCAAATGCTGTTTGTCGAAGGCAACCACCTCTGCCCTGGCTGCGAAAAAAGCGGCGCTTGCCAACTCCAAGCAGTCGCCTACTTCCTCGGCATACTCGAACCCGGCTTTACCCACCTTTACCCCACCCGTGCAGTAGACGCCAGCCACCCAGCCGTCATGCTCGATTTTAACCGCTGCATCCTGTGCGAACTCTGCGTCCGCGCCAGTCATCAAGAAGGCAAACACCTGTTCGCTATCGGCGGACGCGGCGGACAGGCTCACCTCATCATCAACTCCGCCAGCGGCACGCTTGGCGACACCGCCATCAGTGCCACCGATCACGCCGTACAGGTCTGCCCAGTCGGCGCCCTCATGCCCAAACACCAAGGCTACCACCACCCCATAGGTCAACGCTTTTATGACCAACATCCCATCAATCAGGTCGGCGACGCCAACACCATCACCACAGGAGAAATCGCATGAAAACCAAGCTCAAAGTCGCTACCACCTCCCTTGCTGGCTGCTTCGGGTGTCACATGTCGCTGCTCGATTTAGACGAACGCCTGCTACAACTCATTGAATTAGTAGAATTTGACCGCTCACCGCTCACAGATAAAAAACACCTAGGGCAATGCGATTTAGGGATTATCGAAGGTGGGCTGTGCAACACAGAAAACATTGAAGTGCTACGCGATTTCCGCGAACATTGCACCATTTTAGTAGCGATGGGCGCTTGCGCCATTACCGGCGGCATCCCCGCCATGCGCAACAATTTCACCCTAGAAGAATGCCTAGCAGAAAGCTATCTCAACGGCATCGGCGTCGAACACGCACAAATCCCCCAAGACCCCGAACTACCGCCCCTGCTTAAACAAGTACACCCGCTACAAGAAGCAGTAAAAATTGATTACTTCCTCCCTGGCTGTCCACCCTCCGCCGACGCCATTTGGCAATTTCTACAAGCACTCGTACAAAACCAACCCGTGCGCCTACCCTACACCGCGCTACATTACGACTAAGCAACTGGGTTGAGCTGAGTGCTGTGGCTGACGCAGCCGTCAGCCACTCCCAGCGTCATTGCTACGCAGTGCTTCTGGAGCAGAGACTATTGGTCATTGCCTGCTTTTTCCGCCACTGCTAACAATATTCCTTCCATTTCATCCAAAAATGCTGCGATAACCTGGCGGTTTTCTGCACCGCCGGTAAAGCCGACACTTAAGGTCAGGCGCTGGGCAAAACTGCTGACTGCCACGATAAGATTGGGCGCAAACGTGACCGGGGCGGTTAAAAAGGCGCTACTGACCGCCGCTTCCCCGAAATCCAGGCGCTGGCTGTCAATCATGCCGATATTGGTCAGCGCTGGCGTAAAAGCAAAGGGGAGCGGATTGGGATCGTATTTCTGCGGTTTTTGCAGCCATTGTCGCAACCCAGAGAACAGCGGCTGTGTGCTGTACAGCCAGCGCGGAATTTCCCCCAAACCTATGTAATCTTGCTTTTCCCGCGTCATGGCTGCGTTGACTTTCGCCAGCGTGGTGGCGAAATCCGCGCCCAAGTCAGTGCCCATATCCAGATAGATGGGACCGGATAAATTGCATATCGCTTCGGCTTGACCGCCGGGAATATGTCGCCGCAAATCCGCCGTGTTGATGAGGCGCATCACTTGTTCATCCGGCGGGGAGAGTCGCTGGTGCAAAGCGCGCAGCATGGCGGTCAGCAGCAGTTCATGCACAGTCGCACTTTGTTGCTCACCATAGGCTTTTAAGGCTTGGAACTGGGGCGCTTCAATATAACGCCAGAGATAATCCGGCTGAGTTCTTAAGGGCTGCAAAGGCAGCCGCCAGTTTTGCGGCGAAAACACCAATACCTGGTTGTTGCGCCACCCCCGGCGGAGAATTTTCAATTTATCTATCAGGGAAAAATGCCGGCTAATCTGCCGTAAACTGCGGGAACCCAGATTCACTGGCGGCTGATAAGCGGGATTGTGCTGTAACTGGCGATAAATAGCCGCCAGCAGATAGGCATAGGTCTTCATCGCGCCGCCATCAGCCGCAAAGTGGCAGACTTTCAGCACCAAAACCTCTTGTTCGCCGCGAATCAGGCACGCTTGCACCAGGGGTTCATTGGTCGCGTCCAGCGGGCGGCATAAAAACTGTCTCAGCACCGTGTCGGTGTCGTCGCTCTGTACCTGGCTGAAATACGCCTCTTCGCGGTATGTCGCCCGCTGCCAGTACAGCCTGTTGCCTTCCGCCAGCAAGTTGCAGCCCAGTACCGGTTCGGCATCAACACTTAAACGCACCGCCCGCGCCAGACGTTCAGCCTCTAAGCGGGTGTTAAAACGGATGACACAATGAAGCTGCGCGTCTGAGTACAGCGGCAGCATACCCGCCATGACGTAATCGCAGGTCACTGCTTTGAAAGATTGAGGAATAGATGAGTTCATCTGGCTTGTAAACCCCGCTTTTAGCTATCTAGAGTATTTTGCTTAAATAACGCTTTTGGTAGCGCCATAACCCACCGCCCGCTGTTTAGCCTTTACCCATTTTGCGCGTCACGCGGCTCATGATGATCTTAAAGAGGGCGGGCTTGAGAATGTAAAAGAACAGAACACCGCTGGCAATGCCCATCGCAATGCTGACGACGATAAACCAGAAGATGTTGACGAGGAAAGGATGGATTTGTGCTAACGGCATCCATAAGGGCGCTAACAATTGCTGGATTTCGTCACTGACTTGCACGAAAAGCGCGGAAATTGTGCCGATCAGGCTGCCAACCATTTGCGTGACGCGCACGCCGATTTTTTGGATCGCCTCTAAGTCTTTGTAAAATTTGCCAACTTCTTGAAAATGTAGCTTAAAACAATGGTTTAAGTAGCCATTCCAGCGTGGGTCAGTAGCGAATAATTGAGGGTCTGGAATGAAGTTGATGATATCGCCGTCAGGCTGGATGCTGGTGCGAAAGCGGATTGGATGTTCGCTGTGATCCGGTGCTTGGTAGGTGTAAACGCTTTCGACTTCAACGCCACCAGATTCAACGATCTCTTTGCTGTAAGCATAGAGGCGATCTGGCAGCGTGAGGAATTCCTTGCCCGCTTGTGCCAGTTGCTTAAGTTTTTCAATGAGGGATTGACCGGACATGCCCGCTGTTGCGCCTAAAATGACCGGTTATTTTGCGGCTTTGCCAGGCGCCGCTTTGCCAAGCAAACCGCTCGCCATGCGCCCGATAGTGTCTACTAAGTTACCCCAGAAGCGTACGGAGCTGTCTACCGCTTGATTGTGGATGTTGAACAGCGTTTCATTCGGTTCATAAATCAAGCGTTCGGCAATGCGCGTGGTGACGTCGCCGTCGGCGTGAATCACGGTTTGTAGCATGATGCGCTCGGTGCCGATTTCGGAGACTTTGCGTAGCAGGCTGAGTTGTGAGGCATTGAGTTCTAGATCGGGAATCATGTGCATTTTGTTGCGTGGCAGGTCGTTGTTCCAAGGGTAAGAGCTTTCGTCACATGGGGCAAACTCTTCACTGGTGGCTTCATTGCTTTCTACTCGCTCTGCCATCATTTCTCGATAGGTTTCTAGGTCAAAGCGTCCTTTAGGAATAGTGAACACTTGTGAACCCTCTTCTTTAGGTTTTTCGGGTAATTTTCCGCCGTTTTTAGCTATTTCTTGCTTTTCGTAGAAAGCTTCTGCTAATTGAATGAAAACGGTAATGAGTTGTTCGCATTGAGCTTTAATGCGGCTCAACATAATTAACTTTTCTTTAAGGTCTTGTTTTTCCAGTTTCTCTAATTTTGAGTGTTCCATTTGATAGGTAGTGGCTTTCATACCTAAACGCGCCCGCTCACGCAATTCTAAAAAACCCATAAGCCCGCTGAAACCCCAGACAACTGGCTCACGGGTTTGCAATTCTATAAGCTTGTCTTCATAGGTTTTGTAAACTTTCAAGAACGCCTCGCGCCGATTGGCGGGCATTTTAATGCCCGTCATGTCGGCTTTAACGATGGTGTTAATTTCCAGAGAAAGCAGGTCTTCTGCGAGGGTTTGGAAGGAGAAACCAGACATAGTTGTTCAATGTCTCAAGAGTGCGTTGGCAGGAATCCGCTTGCACGCAACAGCGTACAAGCTTGTGGGGGTAGCGCGGGTGTTTAACCTAAGCTTGAGGTATTGCTGGAGTGATCTTCCAGTTCGGGCTTGCCGCCTGAGCGTTTTTCTTCGCTGCCCAGCGTGCCAATCAAGCCGACCAGTTGTTGCAGAGCGCGGATATTCCCCTGTACTATTTCCATGCCTTGGCGTTCGCGCATACCATGAAAGCCGCGCACAGTATCGAGCGGTGCTTCTAAAAAGTCTTCGCTAAAGGCGGTGGTGATGTCACCATCTAGCAGGTTGATGCGGGTCACTATTTGCTTGGCATCACGCCCTGCTTGGAGCTTGCCGTCTTTACCATATTCAAAAGTGCCAACCACTGTGCGGATATCCAGATTGACTAAATTTGACATTGCGTTTTTGATGTCTTCCAGAGAAATACTCATACAGCCTGCTCCTTAAGAATGAGAATAGGTGGGCTTAAAAAATTTCTCGCTGAAGCTGATGCAAAATAGTTTATAAAACAAATGGTTATTTGCAAACTATCCGTTTGGATTGTGGCTTAATCAGCGAATTGAAACGGTTTCTTTAGCGACAGTGTACTGACAAGACCCGCTAACGACAATAGAGTTATCTGCGTGTTCGTCATAAAGATAACATAAACAATTTGTTATATATTACCTGGCTTTTGTGCAAAGTTCTGTATACCTACTTTATGAATTGCCGCCCTGCTCGTTTTGGAGAGAATTTTAGATGCCCACAACCAAAGGCTCAATGCCGCCGAGTTTGATTTTGGAACAAAGCCATTGGCACAATGCTGAGGCTTTGGTGGTTGGCGTAGATGAGGTGGGACGCGGCTGTTTGTCGGGTCCGGTGTTAGCGGCGGCGGTGCTTTTACCGCCCGATTGCCACCCCTTACCTGGCGTAACTGATTCTAAAAAGCTGAGCCTGGCGCAACGAGAGAAGCTCTATATCCAGATCAAACAGCAAGCCTTGCGCTTTTGTATTGGCATCGCTTCTGTGGCAGAAATTGATCGCCTGAACATTCTCAATGCCACTTACTTAGCCATGCAGCGTGCGCTACAGCGCATTCAGCCCTATGATCATGCGCTGATTGACGGGCGCGACAGCAAAAAGCACGATCTGGGCAAACACACAGCGGTGATTGGCGGTGATCAACGCTGTTATAGCATTGCCTGCGCTTCCATTTTGGCAAAAGTCATCAGGGATCGCCTGATGTGCCGCTTGGCGCAAAAATATCCAGGCTATGGCTGGGAGCGCAATGCGGGTTACGGTACGCAAGCGCATTTGCACGCCTTAGACAGTCTGGGCGTAACTCCCCTACACCGCCACAGCTTCGCGCCCGTAAAACAACGTCTTAACCTGGAAAAAGGAGAAACACTCTAATGCCTTTAGTACCTGCTCGCGTTCCCTGTTGCCTGCGATTATTGAGCACTTTCCCGCTGTTATTGAGTTTGGTTGCCTGCATACCGCAGCAAGAAATAGTGCAGCAACCGCCCGCCGGTTATTATCCCGACCCCGCCCGCTTGTTACATCAGCGTTTACAGGTGCTACAGAGCGAAAAACGCTGGCAAGACAGCCAGCACCCCATCAACCTCCCCCTCGTAGCAAACACAGATGAACAATTAGCCGCCGCCTATTTTAATGCGCGTTATCCTTTTTTGGGGCTAGACGCCCCGGGCATTGATTTATTCGCCGCACCACAAGCCAGCCAGGCTTTTTTTGAACCCGCGCCCCCCTTTGCCAACGCCGCTTACAGCAGCCAAATTGCCGCATTAAACGCCCAGACCAAGCCGCTCAAGCAAGCCTTAGACGATGCAGATTTACATTTTGACCAAGATTATTTAGGGCGAGTGTGGCAAACCAACCAGTCCCTCACCGGCATAGCTCACTTTTTCCTCCCAGAAGAACGCTTCCAAGCGCCAAATCAACAAAAAATTTACGGCGTGTTTGCCCATTATGTCGCCGCCAACGCCGAGCCAACAAAATCCTCAACCAGCACCCAAATGCAACTTCAGCCGCTGTTCTATGACACGGAAAAAAAAGCCTTTTATTACAAAAATGCTAATGTAATCCACTGGTTATACGCGCTGGCACATCCCACCGAACGCACCCCCTCCATTTGGGAAGGGGATCAGAAAGTCGAGGTGACTGGCGTACAAGCCACTGGTGGGCAATGCGGGCGCTCGGTACGCGAATGGTTTACCCAACAAAACGGCGTGGAATTACCCGACGAGGGCTTCAACCACTTAGGCAGCGGGCAAGTAGAATACAGCGCCACTGGCGAATCCCTGGCATTAACGCAAAGCGTCGCCTTCGATCAAAGCCATGCGCACAATTTGCTATTTGAACCCAAGCCCCCGTTGCCAGACGAACAACTAAAAGAATACCGAGATCGCCTCAAAGCCCTGGGCGCCAAGCCCAAAGCCTTGTTAAGCAGTTTAGATGATTTGGACATTCTACCCAACAAGCCCTACATGGCGGCATCGCGTGGCACTGACACCTTTTCGCATACTGGCGTAGTGCGCTTTTATTCGCCAACGGAGCGCAGCCGAGATGCAGAAAATCATGCCGTATATGGAGAATTTATTCACAACTGGAACGCCAAACGGCGTCAGGGACTCATGAGCATCAGTGCGCTCTACTATGATGGCGAAAGCGGACTGTTTTATTGGAAAAACGGCGAAGGGCGCGAGAAAAAGATGTGGATTTACGGTGTCGCAGAACCCTCTCCAATCCCCACCCTAGAAGCGCCCAACCAGCAAGCATTAAACGAGCGAAGCCGAAAATAAAGACATTTTAAGAGGTAAGCTGTACATAGTTCTTTAAGAGATTGCGCAATTTAATCAATTCAAAATCATCTAAATAAAGCTGCGCTTGCTTTAATAAAGAACGTAAATAGATCACAGTATTTAAGTGATTGATATGCTCTTGTATAGAACCAATGTCACCGCGTTGACTGGCAATGTACATTGCCTGCAATTTAGCCTGCTGTGCTTCGGATAGTTTTTCAAATAATTCAGCAGGTTCTGGTAAAGGCTGTGGTGAATCTTCTATGTCGGCTTCTAGCGCGTTGCTGACATATTGCCATTCAACGCCTAGATGTATTTGTAACAGCTCTAAAAGTTCATCTAAATTGAGCGGTTTCTGTATAAAAGCGCGAGCGCCAGCAGCAATCACTTGCTGGCGGGTGGAATCAAATACATCGGCAGACATCACAATGATGGGTGACAGTGCCGTTTCTGCTGTACTTTCAATCTGCGCTAAAAAGCTAAAACCATCTAAATCAGGCATTCTTAAATCCAATAACAAGAGTTCAGGATGCCAAGTATTCCAGAGCTCTAAGCCGGTCGTGCTATTGCTGGTTGCTTTTACACTAAATCCTAAGCTCTAAGCCGGTCGTGCTATTGCTGGTTGCTTTTACACTAAATCCTAAAGTGGTTAAAAACTGTTCCAATAAGGCGCAAGCTTCTGCTTGATCGTCTACCACTAGAATTTTGCGTGATGCTCCCACAATGTGGCAAATAGTGCTGTATACCCTTTTGTTTTCTGAATCTCTGAGTGCTTCTGAGTGAACGCTGGGTAGCGGAATTTTGCAGGTAAAACAAGTACCCTGTCCTAATTGGCTCTGCAAGCTGATAGTGCCTCCCATCATCTGTACCAAACGCTGGGTAATCGCCAATCCTAAACCTGTGCCTTGAGCGCGGTAGCTGTGTTCGCCGCTTTGTTGGAAAGGCTTGAAAATGTTCTCTAATGCCTCGGCTGCAATGCCAATACCGGTATCCTCTATGTGTAAAGAAAGGTTCTGGTTTTGATAATCTAGGCTTAAAGAAATTGAGCCTTGATTCAGTGAATTTAACCGCATTGCCCAGGAGATTAAATAAGACTTGACGTACTCTTTTTTCATCGCCTTGTACAGATTGGGAAACTGTTGCTGCACAGTCGTAATTGAAGATGAGTTGTTTTTGCTGGATGCGTAATTCAAATAAGTGTACGGTTTCTTGTAAGAGCGCGGCTAGACTGAAGCTTTGTGGATTTAATTGCAGCGCATCTGCTTCTATTTTGGATAAATCTAAGATGTCTTCAATCAACTTGATGAGATAATTGCCACTTTGTTGCATGATTTTTACCTGCTCTTTGTGGTGTGGAGAGAGTTGGGTATCACGCAATAGAATCTGGGCATAGCCTAAAATCCCATTTAAGGGGGGGCGCAATTCATGACTCAGATTGGCTAGAAAGCTGGATTTTGCTGTATTGGCTTGTTCAGCTTTTTGCAGGGTTTCAAATAAGGTTTTTTGTGTGTTCAATAGTTGTGCATTTTGTGCTTGTAATTCAATTTTATGCTGTTGCAAGTGTTTCATTAAAAACTTATTTTTATGGTACATCTGGTAACGTGCCATGATGTAGCGGAAGTTTAACAGTTCGTTGGCGATGTTGGCTGCGGCATCAAATAGGCGAATGCGGTTTTGTTTGAGTGCCAACAAATCGCGGTAGCCTTCGTTTTCAACCAGCATCATCAAGGTGGCGGAAGCGACTTGTACCAGCAGTTCTAATGAACGCCGCGTTTCATAACTGAGTGGGCGCACTGTTTGGAAATGACATACGACCAGCCCCCACAGCGTATGGCGGTTGCACAGTGGCAAACTGAAACTGGTGTTGACGCCCATGTTTTGTAGATAAGCCGTATGAAATGGCGATAAGCCACGCAAATAGCTGCGGCTTAGGTTTAACTCTCTGGTCAGGGGATTTTCTTCGGGTAACAGCGGCACTTGTTCTGCAAATGGGTTGAGAATCAGGCGGGAGACATTTTGCCGATAGAGTTCGCGTGCCGGAGCTGGTATGTGGTGTGCCGGAAAATAGAGATTGAGGTAGGGGGGTAAATCTGGTGTTTTGTGCTCGGCAATCACTTGCCCGTGCCAGCGTTGATCAAAGCGGTACACCATGACACGCTCAAAAGGACAAAGGGTGTGTGCGGCATTTACCAGCACTTCGGCAAGTTGCTGCACATTTTCGACAGAACGCAGATAAGCTATAGTAGGATTACTCAATAATTATATTTTTATAATTATTAAACATATGATTTTATATATCTTTTATTTTAAAGATTCAGTAATCCGACTATAAAACTTTTTGCAGCTTTTGATATTGCGCTAAAGCTTCGGCTTCATGTGCTTGGGTGCAGGGTTCTAATTCAAGAATGAGCAGCTTGCCCTGGACGTGCCAGAGTAGATCAAAGGGCTGCATTTGTCCGCGCACAGGCAAATGAATGCGGCAATGATGCTGATCATGCTGCGTCAGTGCGTCTTGGGTATGAGATTGAATGTCTTGCAATTGTGCTTCGCCCAATAAATGGGCTAAGGGTTGTTGTAGCAATGCTTGCGGTTCTACTGCTAACCAGTGGGCGCAATTAGCACTGACCTGTACGATGCAAAGGCTTTGCACATCAACGGCTAACAAGACGCCGTGCGGCTGAATATAACCAGGTGTGGCAATAGGCTCGTGATCGCAATCCATCAGGCGAGTAATTTGGCGCATAACAAGTGCTCCTTCTCTTAGGGAAACGGACGGGTGTTGGAGAACAATTGCGTGTAAAACGTCTTGAAATGTTAAGCTCTAACCCTTTCGCTTTTAGCGGTTTTAGACCAATCATGAGGGCAAGTAAATGCAAAAACTATGGATTAACGGTCAGGTAAAGGAATTGGATGTCGAACCTGATATGCCGCTATTGTGGGCATTGCGCGATGTGCTGGGTTTATACGGCAGCAAATACGGCTGCGGCATTGCACAATGTGGCGCTTGTACCGTGCAAGTAGAAGACCAGCCGATGCGCTCTTGCGTCATTACTGTGAGCCAAGTGGCTGGCAAAAAAATTACCACTATTGAGGGCTTAGAAAGCCGAGTCGGGCGCATCGTACAGCAAGCTTGGATTGAGGAACAAGTACCGCAATGTGGGTATTGTCAGTCTGGGCAAATTCTGGGCGCTACAGCCCTGCTGGAGAAAAACCCTAATCCGACCGATGCAGAGATTGATCAAGCCATGTCAGGGTATTTGTGTCGCTGTGGCACTTATCAGCGGGTGCGCAGTGCAATTCATCTTGCAGCAAACCTGCTCGTGCGGGGCGAAGGTGTGGGTGTTTGAAGTCCGCACAAGCGCATTAAAAGGGTTTTTCGGTAAATTGTCGGATTTGTCGCCGTGCTTTTTTGGTGGGTCGTCCGCTGTGGAATGGGGAAACAGGCTGCATTTTGCGCTCGGTTGCCTGTTGTTCGCGGCGGATAAGGCTGTCAGGCGTTTCGGCGTAAAGCTGCCCTGCTTCGACAGCGGGGCGGCGCTGATCGGAAATAGCCTGCACAATAACGGTGCGCTCGATAACGCCCGTGCGAATGTCAAGGCTTTGCCCAATACGCACTTCTTTGGAAGGTTTGCAGCGTTGTCCATTCACATGCACTTTGCCGCCGTTGATGGCATCAATGGCGAGATTGCGGGTTTTGAAAAAACGCGCCGCCCATAACCATTTGTCTAAACGAACCTTTTTTTCTGCGCTTTGTTGCATTTGTTAGTCAGCCTCCTAAAGTTGTCTCAACTTGTTGTAAAATAGGAATTTACACCCAAAATCTCATGTTCAATGCGAAGCCAATGGATGATTTATAGAACACTCTTATTTCTAATGACAGAGTCAATGGCGGATATTTGAGAATACGCTATTTTTCAATAAATACTGAGATTATTCAATGCCTAATAGCAGTTAAGCTATATCAACTAAAAATACACCACCCATTTCACAATAAAAACAGGACAGGTCATGCCTCACACCAATCCCTTGCTAGAAAACCATGAGTTACCGCCTTTTTCTCGCATTCAGCCCGAACATATTCTACCTGCCCTAGAAAGGGTACTGACAGACAACCGTGCCGCAATTGCGCAATTAAGCGCCCTTGAGCAACCCACTTGGGATACCCTAATCGCGCCCTTGTTGGCATTGGATAATCGTCTCAACCGCCTGTGGTCGCCAATAGGACATTTGCATTCGGTGGCGGATTCAGACGCGCTGCGTGAGGCATACAACGCCAGCCAGCCGCTCTTGTCGGCATATCGCTCAGAATTAGGACAAAATAAGGCGCTGTTTAATGCGTATCAAAAAATCGCCGCCAGCCCTGAGTATGCGCAACTTTCGCCCGCGCAGCGCAAAACCATTGACAATGAACTGCGTGATTTTCATTTGTCTGGCGTGGATTTGCCGTCAGAGCAGCAAGCGCGGCTTAAAGAAATACAAGCGCGTTTGTCGCAATTAGGCACTAAATTCGCCGAAAATCTCCTGGATGCGACGGCAAAATCCTGGAAAAAGCACCTTACTGACGCAGCCCAACTCGCCGGATTGCCGGATTCCACCCAAAGCCTAGCGCGGCAAAATGCCGAACAAGCCGGGTTGGAAGGTTGGCTCTTGACGCTCGATATGCCTTGCTATTTGCCCGTTACACAATATGCCGATGATCGCGCTTTGCGCGAAGAGATTTATCGTGCTTTCGTTACTCGCGCCAGTGTAACGCCCTGGGATAACAGCGAAATCATGAAAGAAATCCTTAACTTGCGCAAAGAGCAAGCGCATCTTCTCGGGTTTGCCACCTATGCGGATTATTCCTTAGCCAGCAAAATGGCGGATTCACCGCAACAGGTTTTGGACTTTTTGCGCGATTTAGCGGCGCGTATCAAGCCGATGGCGTTGCGCGAAGTGGCAGAATTACAGGCATTTGCCGCCCAAGAGCACGACCTCAAGCAGCTAGAAATGTGGGATGTGCCCTATTATTCAGAAAAATTGCGCCACCATCAGCATGATATTTCGCAAGAAACATTGCGCGCTTATTTCCCCTTTCCGCAAGTGTTAAGCGGCTTTTTTCAAGTGCTGCAACGTCTCTATGGTTTACGCATTGAAAAAATCACAGCAGCACCGGATGTCTGGCATCAAGATATTGAATTTTATGCAATTTATGATGAAAACAGCGATCTGCGCGGGCACTTTTACCTGGATCCTTACGCCCGCAGCGGCAAGCGCGGCGGGGCTTGGATGGGGCATTACAGCGAGCGTTATCGCCACGCTGACGGCTTGCAACTGCCAGTGGCTTACCTCAATTGCAATTTCGCCCCGCCCACCCGCGAACGCCCGTCTTTGCTGACACATCAAGAAGTACAAACCCTGTTTCACGAATTTGGCCACGGCTTGCACCATTTGCTCACGCAAATTGATATTCCCAGCGTCGCTGGCATCAGCGGCGTACCTTGGGATGCAGTCGAATTACCGAGCCAATTAATGGAAAATTGGTGTTGGGAGCGCGAGGCATTAGACCTGTTTGCGCGACATTACCAAACGGGCGAACCCTTATCTGAAAACCTACTAGAAAAAATGCAAGCCGCGAAAAATTTCCAAGCCGGCTTATTCATGCTACGCCAACTAGAATTTGCTCTGTTTGATTTTCGCCTGCATGTCGAATACACACCCAACCAAACCAACATTCAAACCTTGCTCGACTCGGTACGCGCCGAAGTCGCAGTCTTACAACCGCCAGCTTTTAACCGCTTCCAACACAGTTTTCAACACATCTTTGCCGGCGGCTATGGCGCAGGCTATTACAGCTACAAATGGGCAGAAGTGCTATCCGCTGACGTATTTGCCAAATTTGAAGAAAACGGCATTTTTGACCGCAACACCGGACGCGCATTTTTGCACACAGTGTTAGAGCAAGGCGGCAGCCGCGAACCTATGGCGCTTTTTGTCGAATTTCGCGGGCGCGAGCCAAACATTGACGCCCTATTGCGCCATTGTGGCTTAGGCGTAGGATAAGTGCTTTTAATAGCCTTCCTAATCCAATATGATGGTGGTTTTTTCTCAGCGATAAAGGCTTTGTTTTATGGACGCATTTACTCGATTAACCGGTTTGGTTGCCCCCTTGGATCGCTCCAACGTGGACACAGACGCAATTATTCCCAAGCAATTCTTAAAATCCATCAAACGTAGCGGTTTTGGACCCAATTTGTTTGATGAATGGCGCTATCTGGATTGCGGAGAACCCGGACAAGACTGCGCACAACGCCCGCTGAATGCAGATTTTGTGTTGAACCAAGCGCGTTATCAGGGCGCACAAATTTTGTTAGCACGGCACAATTTTGGTTGTGGCTCAAGCCGCGAACACGCGCCCTGGGCATTGCTAGATTACGGTTTTCGCGCCCTCATTGCCCCCAGTTTTGCCGATATTTTTTACAATAATTGCTTCAAAAACGGTATCTTACCCATTATCCAGCCAGATGCGGTCATGGATACCTTGTTTCAAGCAGTGGCAGCAACCGAAGGCTATCAGCTAGACATTGATCTAGAAACCCAGACGATCAGCACACCAGACGGCGAGTGCTTTGAATTTGCCGTAGATGCTTTCCGCAAACACTGTTTACTCAATGGCTTAGACGATATTGGGCTGACCTTAGAACAAGCAGACCAGATTCGCGCTTACGAAGCCAAACGCCAACAAAGCGCACCTTGGTTGTTTCAAGGATAAGAACTGTGAGCAATTATTAGATGTAGATTTTTTTCCTTAAACCCAAAAGAACAAACCAACATGCGTAAACAGATTTTAATTTTACCTGGTGACGGTATAGGCACAGAGATTGTTCGAGAAGCCGTCAAAGTCCTCAACTATCTACGCGAACAGCGCGGTTTAGAGATTGAATTAACCCATGCTTTAGTCGGTGGCGCGGCAATTGACGCCACTGGCAAGCCGTTACCAGAAGAAACCTTAGCACAAGCCAAACAAGCAGATGCTATTTTACTGGGTGCAGTGGGCGGTTACAAATGGGAATCCCTGGATATTGCAATTCGTCCCGAAAAAGGCTTGTTGGGCTTGCGTGCTGGATTAGAATTATTTGCTAATTTACGTCCCGCGCTTTTATTTGAAGAACTGGCAAATGCTTCTACTTTAAAGCCTGAAGTAGTGGCAGGTTTAGATATTCTGATTGTGCGTGAATTGACTGGCGGTATTTATTTCGGTCAACCCCGTGGTGTGCGCGTTCTGGAGAATGGCGAACGCCAGGGTTTCAACACCCTGGTGTATAAAGAAAGTGAAATTCGTCGCATTGCGCATGTGGCTTTTCAAGCCGCGCAAAAACGCAATAAAAAACTGTGTTCTGTAGATAAAGCCAATGTATTGGAATGCACTGAATTATGGCGAGAAATTGTCACTCAAGTGGGCAAAGAATACCCAGATGTACAGCTTTCTCATTTGTATGTAGATAATGCAGCAATGCAATTAGTGCGTGCGCCTAAACAATTTGATGTGATTGTCACTACCAATATGTTTGGCGATATTCTGTCTGATTTGGCTTCTATGTTGAGCGGTTCTATTGGTATGTTGCCTTCCGCTTCTTTGGATATAAATAACAAAGGTATGTATGAACCTATTCATGGTTCTGCCCCTGATATTGCCGGACACAACAAAGCCAATCCTTTAGCCACTATTTTATCTGTCGCCATGATGCTGCGTTATTCATTGAATCAAAACGCACACGCAGAGGCGATTGAAACAGCCGTGCGGCACGTTTTGCAGCAAGGCATTCGCACTGCTGATATTTGTGCTGTCGGAGAAACCCCAGTCAGTACCTCAGCAATGGGTGATGCGGTGGTGCAGGCTTTGGCAATGGAGCAATAAAATGATGAACATAGAAATACAACAAATGACTGTTATTGAGCGGTTGCAGATCATGGAAACCCTGTGGGATTCTTTGCAACATGAAAAAGAAACTACACCTCCAGCATGGCATGGTAGTATCTTGGCAGAACGCCAGCAACAACTCGAAAACGGAACTATGCGCTTTGTTTCTTTGCAAGCATTAGACTTGTTGCGACATAAATCCAGTAAAAATGCGGAGTTCGAGAATATAAC
>DYPD01000076.1 GCA_020720115.1 Thiomargarita sp.
TTCGTGAAGGCGGTCGCACTGTAGGTGCGGGCGTGGTTGCGAAAATTTTCGAGTAGTCCTCTAGATTGTGGAATAACTGTCTAATGTATTGATTTTTTTACTTAGGCAGTTCTTTCCGAGTTCATTTAGGCCAGTAGCTCAATTGGCAGAGCGGCGGTCTCCAAAACCGCAGGTTGGGGGTTCGATTCCCTCCTGGCCTGCCATTTTTTATTTGCAATCCTAATTATCTGTGAGAATTTTGCTGTCATGAATGCAAAGACAGATGCTGCCGTTGCTAATCAATTTGATGTTATTAAATGGTTGGTGGCAGGTTTATTGGTTGGTTTGGCTTTGGCGGGTTTTTATTACTTTTCTGAAAGCTCTTTGTTGCTTCGGGTTTTTATCCTGTTGGCGGCTTTTGGTGTAGCGGTTTATATTGCTCTGCAAACAGCTAAAGGCAGAAGTATTTGGTCTTTTGGGCAAGAATCGCATCTTGAAGTACGCAAAGTAGTATGGCCAACACGCCAAGAAACTATGCAAATGACTGGTGTGGTCATTTTGATGGTGGTTGTTATGGCATTAATGATTTGGGGCATTGATAGTATTTTGCTCTTACTTGTGCGATCTGTTACAGGTTAAGGAGTATGTGCTCATGTCAGAAGAGGAAATAAAGCATCGTTGGTATGTTGTACATGCTTATTCCGGCTTTGAAAAAAGTGTTGAGCGTTCTTTAAAAGAACGTATTAAGCGCAGCAACTTGCAGCAATATTTTGGCACAGATGAAGAAGGTGGTTTTTTGGTCTTAGTGCCTACTGAGCCAGTGACTGAAATGCGTGATGGGCGTAAATATACCAGTGAGCGCAAATTGTATCCTGGTTATGTGCTAGTGAAAATGGCAATGAACGATGATAGCTGGCATTTAGTTAAAGAAGTGCCAAAGGTCATGGGTTTTATTGGTGGCACTAAAGAACGCCCAGCGCCTATTAGTAATAAAGAAGCCGACACTATTCTTCAACGTGTGCATGATAGTGCTGAGAAACCGCGTCCGAAGATTCTCTTTGAGGTGGGTGAAGTAGTGCGCGTAGTGGATGGTCCCTTTAATGACTTCAATGGTGTAGTTGAAGAAGTCAATTACGAAAAAAGTCGTTTGCGCGTGGCAGTACTGATTTTTGGTCGTTCAACTCCCGTTGAATTGGAATTCGGGCAAGTTGAAAAAGAATAAAACGCCTAAAAATTATTAAATTTTCTTCGTTGTATTTTCATTAAAACCAAGGGGAGTCACGTCATAGTTTTTATGACTGACGTTAATTACCCATTAAGGAAATTATCATGGCAAAAAAAGTCAATGCCTATATTAAATTGCAGGTTAAAGCTGGGCAGGCAAATCCAAGCCCTCCAGTAGGTCCGGCTTTGGGTCAGCACGGTTTAAACATTATGGAATTTTGTAAAGCCTTTAATGCGGCTACGCAAAATATTGAACCGGGCCTGCCTTTACCTGTTGTTATTACTGCTTACAGTGATCGTAGTTTTACCTTTGTTACCAAATCTCCACCTGCCTCGATTTTATTAAAGAAAGCGGCTGGTATTAAAAGCGGTAGTAAAACGCCTCATACTGACAAAGTTGGTAAAGTCGGCCGCGAGCAATTAGAGGAAATTGCTAAAACCAAATGGGCAGATTTAACGGCTGCCGATATGGATGCTGCCGTGCGTACCATTGCAGGCAGTGCTCGCAGTATGGGGATTGAAACCGAGGGAGTCAACTAAGATGGCAAAACTATCTAAACGTGCAAAAGCCATTAAAGAAAAATTAGAGCCAGGTAAAGTGTATTTAGCAGAGGAAGCCTTTGCTTTATTAAAAACTTTACCCGCAGCCAAGTTTCTTGAATCTGTTGATGTCAGCGTGAATCTAGGTGTTGATCCGCGTAAATCTGATCAGGTTGTGCGCGGTTCTACCGTGCTACCCAATGGTACAGGTAAAACTATGCGCGTGGCGGTCTTTACGCAAGGTGCAAATATTGAAGCCGCTAAAGCAGCGGGTGCAGATTTAGTTGGCTTGGAAGATTTAGCAGAACAAGTAAAAGCCGGTCAATTAGATTTTGACGTCGCCATTGCTTCGCCTGATGCAATGCGCATTGTTGGTCAGTTAGGGCAGATTTTAGGTCCACGTGGCTTAATGCCAAATCCCAAAGTAGGCACCGTGACACCTGACATAGCAACAGCAGTGAAAAATGCTAAGGGTGGGCAAGTGCGTTATCGTACGGATAAAGCCGGTATTATCCATTCTAAATTAGGCAATATTGAATTTGCTCCAACTGCCTTAAAAGAAAATTTAGAAGCACTTTTAACCGCTTTAAGCAAAGCTAAACCCAGCACCTCTAAAGGCATTTACATGCGCAAGGTAACGGTTTCAACTACTATGGGACCTGGCTTAGCAGTTGATTTATCGAGTTTAAGTTTTTAGTTGAAGTAAAAGACTTTGTGGGACTATTGGGGTGTTTCCACAGCAGGGCTTCCCAATAGTCGTCAAAGACCGCAGGTGAGGTTTAACCTTTTAAGTGTTCTTTACTGAATAGCCTGCGCAGATGGCTAGGCATCTGAAGTTTTAAGATGTTGCCGTTGGGTGTGGATAAAGTGTTGTCTTTATTCATAAATGTCCTGATGTTGCTTATTCTTTGAATAAACAACGCAATTGTAAAAAACGAGGTAACCTGTGGCGATTAAGCTTGATGACAAGCGTGCAATTGTTGCGGAAGTTGCCGAGGTAGCAAGTAGCGCCTTTTCCGCTGTAATTGCCGAATATCGTGGCATGACTGTAGCGGAAATGACCGATTTGCGTGTGAAAGCACGTGAAGGTGGTGTCTATGTACGGGTTGTCAGAAATACTCTGGCTCGCCGTGCGGTAGAGGGCACTGATTTTGAGTGTATGCAGGAAGCCTTAGTAGGTCCTACCGTTTTAGCTTTCTCTAAAGATGAGCCCGGTTCTGCTGGGCGGGTTTTGAAAGATTTTGCTAAAACTAATCAGAAATTGGTGATTAAAGCCGTTTCTTTAGGTGGGAAGTTGTTACCGGCTGCGGATATTGAGAAACTGGCTAAAATGCCGACTTACGAGCAGGCATTGAGTATGCTTATGTCGGTTATGCAGGCACCAATATCGAAATTTGTGCGTACTCTTAATGAGCCTCATGCGAAATTTGTGCGTACCTTGGCTGCTGTTCGTGATCAGAAAGAAAAACAAGCCGCTTAATTAGGTACTGAGATTAGTGCAGTGATGTTTTAGTCTACTCTTAATTGTAGTAGATACGGATTGCTTGTCTTAACCTCAGTGAATTTTGTTTTAACCTGTATTCTGGAGAAATACCCCATGTCTCTTTCAAATGAAGAAATTTTGGAAGCCATTGCCAATAAAACTGTCATGGAAATCGTTGATTTAATCAGCGCCATGGAAGAAAAATTTGGTGTTACCGCTGCTGCACCTGTCGCTATGGTGGCAGCCCCAGCAGACGGTGGCGGTGCCGCTGCTGTTGAAGAAAAAACCGAATTTGATGTAGTTCTGAGCAGCTTCGGTGCAAACAAGGTTGCAGTTATTAAAGTAGCGCGCGAATTAACCGGCTTGGGCTTAAAAGAAGCTAAAGCTTTGGTTGAAGGTGCGCCGACAACTGTTAAAGAAGCCGTTAGTAAAGGCGAATCTGAAGAGATTAAGAAGAAGCTGGAAGAAGCCGGCGCTAGCGTTGAAATTAAGTAATAGCTTGAACGGGGAGAGACGCTTTAAGGCAGGAATGGTAACTTGGCGTATTAAGGTTATAGTTTTTAAGTCTTTTTGCGGTTTCTCTTGCCCGTTCTTTGATAAGGTTATTGACTGACAGCGTTGAATCTAAAAAAGCATGACTTCTTGATTTATTAATCAGGCTGGCAGCACATAGGCTGTCAGCCTTTTTGTGTTGAAATTTTTTTATCTGACATTGATGTTTTTGTTTGTGGAGAATGCGGTTGCAATCGAAACAAACAGATTTTTATCGTTAGACTTGTCCAAATATGCAGGCTAAACGCATGATTTAGAATCATCATTTATGCGTTTGTTATAAAAATCGGTTGATACATTTTGCCGTATTCTTGGATGTATCTTATCTATTGTTGTTTCCCGGAGCAAGCACACCTATGGCCTATTCTTTCACTGAAAAAAAACGCATACGAAAAGATTTTGGCAAACTGCCCAGCATCCTTAAAGTCCCTTTTCTGTTGGCTACGCAGATCAATTCTTATAAAGAGTTTCTCCAACAAGATAAAACCCCTGAAATGCGATCCGATGTTGGCTTGCACGGGGCTTTTAAGTCGGTATTTCCCATTGAGAGTTATTCTAATAACGCGGTGTTGGAATATGTAAGTTATCGTTTAGGTAAACCGCCTTTTGATGTTAAAGAATGTCAAGTGCGTGGCATGACCTACGCCGCCCCTTTGCGCGTTAAAGTGCGTTTAGTGGTGTATGACAAGGATGCTAAAACCAGAACTGTCAAAGACATTAAAGAACAAGAAGTGTATATGGGCGATTTACCATTAATGACACGCAATGGTACTTTCGTCATTAATGGTACGGAGCGGGTAATTGTTTCTCAGTTACATCGTTCACCTGGGGTGTTTTTTGATCATGATAAAGGGAAAACACATTCATCTGGCAAGCTTTTGTTTTCCGCACGGATTATTCCTTATCGCGGTTCTTGGTTGGATTTTGAATTTGATCCTAAAGATTGTGTATTTGTGCGCATTGATCGGCGGCGTAAGTTGCCAGCGACTATTTTGCTGCGTGCATTGGGTTATAGCAATGCGGAAATGCTCGGTATTTTCTTTGAAACCAATACCTTTACCTTGGATGCGGGTAATTGGCGTATGGATTTAGTGCCAGAGCGCCTGCGTGGAGAAACTGCCGCCTTTGATATTATTGGTTTGGAAGGTGAGGTGCTGGTTGAACAGGGACGACGTATTACCGTTCGCCACATCAAGCAGTTGGAAAAAGCTGAGATTACCAGTTTAAGTGTGCCGACTGAATACCTGATGTCTAAGGTGTTGGCGCATGATTTGGTGGATACGACGACGGGCGAAGTGCTGTTGCCTGCGAATACGGAAATTACTGAGGAAGTGTTGGATGCTATGCGCAAAACTGGCATTGCTGCATTCCATACGCTTTATACCAATGATTTGGATCGCGGTCCTTACATGTCCGAAACCTTGCGTATTGATCCGACCAACACGGCTTTGGAGGCGCAGATCGAAATTTACCGCATGATGCGTCCAGGTGAGCCGCCGACCAAAGAATCAGCGGAAGCTTTGTTTAATAATTTGTTTTTTAGCAATGATCGTTATGATTTATCCGCCGTAGGGCGCATGAAGTTCAACCGCCGTTTGGGGCGTAAAGAAGTTGTTGGCGAAGGTGTGCTGTCTAAAGAAGATATTTTAGATGTGCTGAAAGTGCTGCTCGATATTCGTAACGGTAATGGCACTGTGGATGACATTGATCACTTGGGCAATCGTCGTATCCGTAGCGTAGGGGAAATGGCAGAAAATCAGTTCCGTATTGGTCTGGTGCGGGTTGAGCGGGCGGTAAAAGAGCGTTTGTCGCTGGCTGAGTCAGAAAACATGATGCCGCAGGAATTGATCAATGCTAAACCTGTATCCGCTGCAATCCGCGAATTTTTTGGCTCTAGCCAATTATCGCAGTTTATGGATCAGAATAATCCGCTGTCGGAAATTACCCACAAACGCCGCGTTTCGGCTTTGGGTCCAGGTGGTTTGACCCGCGAACGTGCTGGCTTTGAGGTGCGTGACGTACATCCTACGCACTATGGTCGGGTTTGTCCTATTGAAACTCCTGAAGGTCCTAACATCGGTTTGATCAACTCGCTGGCAGTCTATGCGCGTACCAATGAATACGGTTTTCTGGAAACCCCCTACCGTAAGGTAATAGACAGCAAGCTGACTGATGAAATCGAATACCTGTCTGCCATTGAAGAAGGGCAATATGTGATTGGTCAAGCCTATTCTGCGGTGGATGAAGAAGGGCGTTTAACTTCGGAATTTGTTTCTTGCCGACATAAAGAAGAGTTTACTCTCAAGCTAGCGGCTGAAGTGAATTACTTAGACGTATCGCCGCGCCAAATCGTGTCGGTAGCCGCTTCATTGATCCCGTTTTTGGAACACAATGACGCAAACCGTGCTTTGATGGGTTCTAACATGCAGCGCCAAGCCGTGCCTGTGCTGAAAGCCGAAAAACCTCTGGTGGGCACCGGCATTGAGCGCGTCGTGGCAGCGGATTCTGGCGTGGTGGTGATTGCTGAGCGCGGTGGTGTGGTGGATACGGTGGACGCGGCGCGTATCGTGGTGCGTGTGCATGATGAAGAAGTGAATGAAAACGAAGGGGGGGTGGATATTTACAACCTGACTAAGTACACCCGTTCTAATCAAAACACCTGCATTAATCAAAAGCCTTTGGTTAAACCAGGCGATAAGGTTGCCAAAGGCGATATTCTCGCGGATGGTCCTTCAACGGATTTAGGGGAATTGGCACTGGGGCAAAACATGTTGGTTGCTTTCATGCCCTGGAATGGCTACAACTTTGAAGATTCTATTCTGCTGTCTGAGCGCGTTGCTGAACAAGATCGCTTTACGTCCATTCACATTGTTGAATTATCCTGTGTGGCGCGCGATACCAAGCTTGGGGTAGAAGAAATTACTGATGATATTCCCAATGTTGCTGAATCTGCACTGAGTAAATTAGATGAATCCGGCATTGTGCACATAGGCGCAGTGGTCAAACCGGGTGATATTCTGGTGGGCAAAGTCACGCCTAAAGGTGAAACTCAATTAACCCCGGAAGAAAAATTACTGCGGGCTATTTTCGGTGAAAAAGCCTCTGACGTAAAAGACACCTCATTGCGTGTGCCTTCTAGCACTTTCGGTACGGTCATTGATGTGCAGGTCTTCACCCGTGATGGCGTTGAAAAAGATGCCCGCGCTATTTACATTGAACAAGCCGAGTTAGCGCGTTTCAAAAAAGACTTATTAGATCAACAGCGTATTCTCGAAGAAGATACAGCTCAACGTTTGCGGCGTTTGTTAGTAGGCAAATCTGCACTACGGGGTCCTAGAGGTTTGAGCTCTAACGGAGAAATTAGCGATGCTTATCTGGATAGCTTAGCACGGGAGCAGTGGTTTGAAATCGTTTTGCAAGAAGACGAATTCAATGAACAATTAGAGCGCTCGCAACAAACTTTGCAAGAGTTTCGTAAACATTGCGATGAACTCTTTGAAGAAAAACGCAAGAAAATCTCTGCTGGCGATGATTTAGCGCCTGGCGTGCTGAAAATGGTCAAGGTGTATTTGGCAGTGAAACGCCGCGTACAGCCTGGCGATAAAATGGCAGGACGGCACGGTAATAAAGGGGTTATTTCCATGATCGTGCCGGTTGAAGATATGCCTTATCGCGCTGACGGGCGTCCGGTTGACGTGGTGCTCAATCCTTTGGGCGTGCCTTCGCGTATGAATATCGGGCAGGTTTTGGAAATTCACTTAGGGCTGGCGGCGAAAGGCTTGGGCGAAAAAATTCAGAAACTTTTGAATGAACATCGCCAACAACAAACTGGCGTGAGTGTGATACGTTCTTTCTTAGAACAAATCTACAATTCCACTGGTAAAAAAGAAGATTTTGAAGAGTTCAATGATGAAGAATTGCTCGAATTAGCCCGCAATCTGTGTAGTGGTGTGCCTATGGCAACGCCGGTATTTGACGGGGCTTCCGAGGAGCAAATTCGGGACATGCTCAAATTGGCAGATTTACCCGAAACTGGACAAATGCAGCTCTATGATGGACGCACGGGCGATCCCTTTGAGCGTAAAGTCACGGTCGGTTACATGCACATGCTCAAGCTCAATCACTTAGTTGACGACAAAATGCACGCCCGCTCCACAGGTCCTTACAGCTTAGTGACGCAACAGCCTTTGGGTGGTAAAGCGCAGTTTGGGGGGCAGCGTTTTGGGGAAATGGAAGTCTGGGCACTAGAAGCCTATGGCGCAGCTTACACGCTCCAGGAGATGCTCACGGTGAAATCTGATGACGTGAACGGACGTACTAAAATGTACAAAAACATTGTGGACGGCGATCACCGTATGGAAGCCGGTATGCCCGAATCCTTTAACGTGCTGGTTAAAGAAATTCGCTCGTTGGGGATAGATATTGAACTGGAGCAAAACTAGGTTGCCAACACCCTAGGGCAATGCCTGGCGGCGCTGCGGCTTTTAATTACCCGGTGCACCGCAGGCACCATGATTGGGGTGGCAATCAGCCCAAAATCCACCCGACAAGTTATATTCAAACCCGCCGGAAACCCTTTGTTTCTAGCGGGCAGCAGCATATCTCGCAACCCCGCAGCCGAGGAGCAAGGTCTTGAAAGATTTATTAAATATTCTAAACAACCAAGGACAAGTGGAAAATTTTGACCGGATTTGCATTTCTTTAGCATCGCCCGACAAAATCCGTTCCTGGTCTTATGGCGAAGTGAAAAAGCCGGAAACCATTAATTACCGCACCTTTAAGCCCGAACGTGACGGGCTGTTTTGCGCCAAAATTTTCGGTCCGGTCAAAGATTACGAATGCTTGTGCGGTAAATACAAACGCTTAAAACATCGCGGTGTGGTCTGTGAAAAATGCGGCGTGGAAGTCACGCAAGCCAAAGTACGCCGTGATCGCATGGGACACATTGAACTTGCCAGCCCGGTTGCACACATTTGGTATCTCAAATCTCTGCCCTCGCGCATGGGTTTATTGCTGGATTTAACCCTGCGTGATTTAGAGCGGGTATTGTATTTTGAAGCCTATGTAGTCATTGAACCAGGCATGACGGCGCTGGATCGTGGACAGCTTTTAAATGAAGAAGCCTACCTGGATGCGTTAGAAGAACACGGCAATGAATTTGATGCCCGTATGGGCGCGGAAGCCATTCAAGAATTGTTGCGCACTTTGGACTTAGCCGAAGAAACCATTAAATTGCGCGACGAAATGGTGAATACCAATTCCGAAACCAAGCTCAAAAAATTCAGCAAGCGCCTGAAACTCATGGAAGCTTTTCTGCACTCTGGCAATCGTCCTGAATGGATGATTCTGCAAGTGTTGCCGGTGTTGCCGCCCGAATTGCGCCCGTTAGTACCGCTGGATGGTGGACGCTTTGCCACCTCTGATCTCAATGATCTCTATCGCCGCGTGATCAACCGTAACAATCGTCTCAAGCGCCTGCTGGATTTGAGTGCGCCAGACATCATTGTGCGCAACGAAAAACGCATGTTGCAAGAATCCGTAGATGCGCTGCTCGACAACGGGCGGCGCGGACGGGCGATTACTGGCACGAATAAGCTGCCGCTCAAATCCTTAGCCGACATGATTAAAGGCAAGCAAGGGCGCTTCCGGCAAAATCTGTTGGGTAAACGTGTGGATTACTCCGGGCGTTCGGTGATTGTGGTAGGTCCTACTTTAAAGCTGCATCAATGCGGTCTGCCAAAAAAAATGGCGCTGGAACTCTTCAAGCCCTACATTTTTGGCAAACTCGAACTGCGCGGCATTGCCACGACCATCAAAGCAGCGAAAAAACTGGTCGAACGTGAAGCCAGCGAAGTGTGGGACATCTTAGAAGAAGTGATCCGCGAACATCCAGTGATGCTCAACCGTGCGCCTACTTTGCACCGTTTAGGCATTCAAGCCTTTGAACCCATTCTGATTGAAGGCAAAGCCATTCAATTGCATCCGCTGGTGTGTACCGCTTTTAACGCTGACTTTGACGGCGACCAAATGGCGGTGCATGTGCCCTTGTCTATCGAAGCGCAGCTTGAAGCCCGCGCTTTGATGATGTCTACCAACAATATTTTGTCCCCCGCCAACGGTGAGCCGATTATCGTACCAACGCAGGACGTGGTGTTAGGGCTGTATTGGATGAGCCGTGAGCGCATTGGGGCAAAAGGCGAAGGCATGAAATTCACTGACCCCAACGAAGTGCATCGCGCTTATGAAACGCGGGTGCTGGATTTGGGGGCGCGTATTGAAGTGCGCATTCCGCAATACAGCAAAAATGCTAAAGGCAACTGGGTGTGCGAAATACAGCGCCGCAGCACCACTGCGGGGCGGGCGCTCTTGTCACGCATCATGCCCAAAGGCTTGCCGATGGAACTGATTGAGCGCGATTTAACCAAGAAAAACATTTCCAAGCTGATCAACGCCTGCTATCGCCAGTTGGGTTTAAAGGATACGGTGATTTTTGCCGACCAACTCATGTATACCGGCTTTGCGTTTGCGACTCGTGCGGGCATTTCCATCGGCATTGTGGACATGCTCATCCCAGACGAAAAAGCCGGTATTTTGGAAAAAGCCGAAGCGGAAGTGAAAGAAATCGAGGTGCAATACGCACAAGGTTTGGTCACCAACGGCGAACGCTACAACAAGGTGGTGGATATTTGGTCGCGCACCAATGATCAGGTGGCTAAAGCCATGATGGGGCGCATCGGTAAAGAACCTGTGCATGATCAAGACGGCAACCCGCTACTGGATAAGGACGGCAAACAGGTCGAGCAAAAATCCTTCAATTCTATTTACATGATGTCCGATTCTGGTGCGCGTGGTTCAGCAGCACAAATTCGCCAGCTTGCCGGGATGCGCGGTTTGATGGCAAAACCCGACGGCTCTATTATCGAAACCCCCATCACCGCGAATTTCCGTGAAGGCTTAGACGTATTGCAATACTTTATTTCCACACACGGCGCACGCAAAGGCTTGGCGGATACCGCGTTGAAAACCGCTAACTCCGGTTATTTGACGCGCCGTTTGGTGGATGTGGCGCAGGATTTAGTGGTCATAGACATTGATTGCGGCACTTCGCACGGCTTAGAAGTGTCCGCCATCATCGAAGGTGGGGATGTGGTCGAGCCGCTTGGCGAGCGAGTGTTAGGACGAGTTTTGGCAGAAGATGTGATCAACTACAGCAACCCAGCAGAAAAAGTTGCGGCGGGCACACTGCTAGATGAAAAATGGGTCGCTAAACTGGAAGAAATGAGCATAGACCGGGTGGTGGTGCGTTCTGCTATTACCTGCGAATCGCGCTATGGGGTTTGCGCTAAATGCTACGGGCGCGATTTGGGACGTGGGCATTTAGTCAATATCGGTGAAGCGGTTGGCGTTATCGCAGCCCAATCTATCGGTGAACCAGGCACGCAGTTGACCATGCGTACTTTCCACATCGGCGGTGCGGCTTCGGGTTCGGCAGCAGTGAGCAATATCCAAGTGAAATCTGCCGGTACTGCCAAGCTGCACAACGTCAAACTGATTCAGCAGCAAAACGATAGAGGCGAAGAAAGCAAATTTATCGCCGTTTCTCGTTCAGGTGAATTCAGCGTGTTGGATGTGACCGGACGTGAGCGTGAGCGTTATAAACTGCCTTACGGTGCGGTTTTATCAGTAAAAGACGGCGATACTATCGAGATGGGCGACATAGTGGCGCAGTGGGACCCACATACGCATCCGGTGGTGACAGAAGTATCAGGAACAGTCAGCTTTATTGATGTGTTGGAAAATGTCACCGTAAGTCACCGCGTGGATGAAATTACCGGCTTAACCAGTATTGAAGTCAGCGATCCCAAACAGCGTCCTTCAGGTGCAAAAGACTTACGTCCTTTGGTTAAATTGGTGGACGACAAAGGGCAACAATTATTGCTGCCAGACACCGACATTCCGGCGCAATACTATTTACCACCGCACGCGATTATCACTGTTGAAGATGGCGCAACGGTTGCGGTCGGGGACGTGGTTGCACGTCTGCCGCAGGAATCGTCCAAAACCCGAGACATTACCGGTGGTTTGCCGCGTGTTGCCGACTTGTTTGAAGCCCGCATCCCGAAAGAACCAGCGCTGATGGCAGAACTCAGCGGCACTGTGAGTTTTGGTAAAGATACCAAAGGCAAACAGCGTTTGATCATCACCGATAAACACGGAGATACCTTTGAAACCCTAGTACCCAAATGGCGACACATCAATGTGTTTGAAGGCGAACATGTGGAGCGCGGCGAAATAGTCGTGGAAGGTGCGCCAAATCCACACGATATTCTGCGCCTGCTCGGTGTCAGCGCCCTGGCTGAGTACATTATCAACGAAGTTCAAGATGTATACCGCCTGCAAGGGGTGAAAATCAACGACAAGCACATTGAAGTCATTGTGCGTCAAATGTTGCGCAAAGTCATGATTACAGAACCGGCTGATACACGTTTGCTTAAAGGCGATCAAATCGAACGCGGACGCTTATCTGAAGAAAACGATAAAGCCATCAAAGCCGGCAAACAACCCGCGCTGTGGGAGCCGATTTTATTGGGTATCACCAAGGCTTCGTTGGCAACCGAATCTTTCATTTCCGCTGCTTCGTTCCAAGAAACCACGCGCGTACTGACGGAAGCTTCCGTCAATGGCAAGTGCGACGACCTGCGCGGCTTGAAAGAAAACGTCATTGTCGGACGATTGATCCCAGCGGGAACTGGTTTGGCATATCATGAAGAACGCCGCACCCAGTTTCATCGTCCCTCTGGACGCAGCAAAGCAGCGCGTGCGCCAGTAGTAGAATCCCGCTATGACAACAGCGATGCGATAGATTTTTCTGCTGAAGACATGTCATCGTCGGATGCTGATTTCTAAGTTTCTATCTGTATTTGCTACATAAGTAAAAGCCGCGTGAAAACGCGGCTTTTTTGTCTGCTCCCCTGATTATGGAAGCCAACTTGATGTGGTTACTCAAACTCCTCGCCTTATTACCCCTGTGGGTTTTATATCTGCTGGCTGACTTGCTCTATGTAAGCATTTATTATGTGCTTCCCTATCGCAAGAAAGAAGTTTTTGTGCATTTACGCAGTTCTTTTCCAGAATTATCAGAAAGCGAAAGAGTGCAGATTGCTAAAGGCTTTTACCGCAATATTGCCGATGTTTTAGTGGAATCCATTAAAGCCATTCGTGCCCCCAAGACTTTTTTTCAACAGCGCGTGCGAATCAACAACCCTGAACTCTTGCAACCCTGGATCGAACAGCAGCAATCCATGATTTTTATGGCGGCGCACCAATGCAACTGGGAATGGCTACTGCTGGGCGCTTGTGCGCATTTCCCGTTTCCGCTGGATGCAGTCTACAAACCCTTGCATCATCAGCCAGGTAATCGCTTAATGTATGAAATCCGCGCCCGCTTTGGCGCACGCCCCATTGCCGTTAAAGACACGCTGATGGAAATCATGCAGCGTCGCAAAGAATTGCGCGGTTTTGCGCTGGTTGCTGATCAATCGCCGCTGGAAGGAGAAGAAAAATACTGGGCGCATTTTTTACAGCGGGCAACACCCTTTCCCGTCGGCGCGGAAAAGATCGCCCGCTTAACCAAATATCCGGTGTTTTTCGTACAGATGCGGCGGCTAAAACGCGGCTATTACGAGGTACAGCTAGAATTGCTGGCGCAGCCGCCCTATGCCAAAACCGACGACTATCCGATCATTGCCGCTTATGCGGCGGCAGTGGAGCGGCAAATTCTTGCCTATCCGCAAGATTGGCTCTGGTCCTATCGCAAGTGGAAATATCAAAAACCCGTTTATCATTGATATAAAATCAATAAAATCAAAGAGTTGATTTTGACAATTGCAACGTCAGCACTTCGCATTCAAACAAAAACTCAAAAGCCTCAATGTGCCGCCGCGCCTCATTTAAGCTGCGTCCCCAAGTATAGAAACCGTGCCCTGCAATGCAGTAGCCGTGAATCGGCGGATGCGTGTCCAGATAGGCATCCACAGTACGCGATAAAGCCGCTATATCTTGGGTATTGGGAAAAATGGGAATGCTGGCTTCGGTTTCATGCGTTTCCACCCCCGACAGCGCCTTTAGCACTTCATAATCCTGCACCTGCAGCTTGCCTTGATGGGCATACAAACGCGACAGCACGGTGGCATTGACCGAGTGGGTGTGCAGCACGGCCCCTATGTGGGCGTCACGCTGATACAGATGCGTATGTAACAGGGTCTCAGCAGAAGAACGCCGCTGCGAATTGAGCACCTGCCCCTGTAAATCCACGCACAAAATATCTTCCGGGCACAATTCCCCCTTGTGTACGCCAGAAGCAGTCAGCGCCACTAACTGCGCGTCCAGACGACAAGAAAAATTGCTGCTGGTTGCCGGACACCAGCCGCGTGCAAACAAAAAACGCCCCACCTCGCAAATGGCTTGTGCATAGGTTTGAAATTTTGCCTGATCCGGTACTCTATTCATGCTCTATAATTCCTTTATCAACAAATAAAGTTCGGCGCATTTTTATAGCCACGAACCTTAAACAAGAAAAAACGCCTGTCACCTGGCTGTATCAAACGCCCAAATGCCTGGTACAGATTATGCCTGAAGCCTGTTTAATCGCCTAGTGAGTGCTTGGCTTTTCACCGGCAGCCACCATGCAGGGACCACTTTACACTATGAACACAGCCACAATTCCCTTGTTAAAACGTCTGTCTTTCCGCCTTGCCCTCTGGGTCACTTTAATCGCAGTTGGCATAGGCATGTTCTTTGGTTTTTTACAGGTTTATGTAGATTATTTCAGCGTACAAACCGAATCCGACAGCACCACGCAGCAGGTGCTAAAAAGTCTGCGCAAACCCGCCGCGCAAGCAGTCTATCACCTAGACCCCCTGCTGGCTGACGAAGTGGTTGAAGGCTTGATGAAATACGAGCCGATCTGGAAAGTAGAACTACTCGATGACAATGACGAGTCGTTAGCTGAAGGCGCACGAGAACGCCAACCCAATTCCTTGCGCTGGCTATCTACTTGGTTTTTCGGTGAAAACCGCAGTTACAACGTACCGCTCTATGTAGACACAGAAAATGGCGAAACCCGTTACGGTACGCTGGCAGTGGTAGTGGATACCCATGCCATTGCTTCAGGTTTTTTAGCCCGTTCGGCAATGGTGCTCTTATCGGATTTAGCGCGTAGCCTCATGCTGGCTGCCATCATGTTTCTCGTGTTTCAATACCTGGTTAATCGTCCCTTGAAAAAAATGGTACAACAATTATTGGCAATTAATCCCGACAAACCCGGACAAGTACAACTACCCTATCCTGGAAAATACCCAGATGATGAATTTGGTTTGTTAGTGGCTTCTACCAATGATTTACTGCATTCCATAGACATTAAAGCGCAAGAACGTGAGCATTTGCTGTCAGACATGGAAATTGCCAAGCAAGCAGCAGAAAATGCCAATGTTGCCAAAAGCCAATTTATTGCCAAAATGAGCCATGAATTGCGCACACCGCTCAACGCCATCATCGGCTACAGTGACATTCTGCAAGAAGAATTAGATGAAATGGAAGCGCATGAAGTGCTCAATGACTTAGCCCGCATTCAAAGTGCAGGCACCCATTTGCTTAACATGGTCAATGATATTTTGGATATTGCCAAAATTGAAACCGGCAGTATGGAATTGACGTTAGAAACCTATGAAGTGCGAGCGATTTCTAAAGAACTCGAAGAAATTATCCGCCCGCGTGCAGAAAAAAATGGCAATCGCCTGCTTTGCGAATGCCCCGCTGAGTTAGGTAGCATTTGCACAGACATGACTAAACTGCGCCAAAGTTTGCTGAATTTGCTGGATAATGCCTGCAAATATACTGAAAATGGCACAGTGCGTTTTAACGTGCAACAGCAGCAGGAGCAGGAGGTTAACTGGTTTGAATTCAAAATTACTGACACAGGCGTGGGCATGACACCCGAACAGCAGTTAAAAATCTTTGAAGCTTTTCAGCAGGCTGATAATAGCAGCACTCGCCAATATGACGGCACCGGGCTAGGCTTGACCATTACCAGAAATTTAGCGCAAATGCTGGGGGGCGCGATAGAAGTATGCAGTGAACTTGGCAAAGGCAGCGAATTTACTTTGCGCATCCCTTCACACCCAACAGCCGCTTGAGTTATATTTGAACGCTAATCACACACTTTAAGCAAGCCACTGACAAGTTGTCTATGCCTGCACAAATAGACCGTGTTTTGTAATATAAACTGCTGTTTTCAATTAAAATAAAAAAGCATGGCAAAAATAACGATAGACCATGTACCGCCAGGAGATTAGCCCAGATGTTCTCGTCTTATTGGAAACAATACCGCCGTTGGCTGTTGTTGTGTTGCGGGCTTGTCAGTGTATCTGCCATTGCGCAGCAGCCTTTTGGAAATATACCACCCTATCCTTCCAATCGCTATCCGGTGACTTTGGTCACTGGCGATCATTACGCCCCTTTTTCCGATTACGCCTTACCCAATGGAGGCATGAGCACGGAAATTGTACAAGGCGCTTTTCGTGCAGCCGGGTTTGATGCGCGCATTGTGTTTATGCCTTGGCGGCGCGGTTTTATCGGCGTACAGCGGCAACTTTACGAAGGTACTTTTCCGCATTTCTTGAATGAAGAACTGGCACAAGAATATCTGTATTCTGATCCTATTTATCCAGGACGCCAGCGTATTTATGTCAGTGCCAGCAGTGGTGTAGCCTTCAACCGCATTACTGATTTGGTGGGTTTACGCCTGTGTTCGCCGATTGGTCATGTCATTGATGAAACCTTGCAAAAACTCATAGACACAGCCGCTATTTCAATTATCTCACCCAGTTCTACAGAACTCTGTGCCAAAATGCTAGAGCGCCACCGAGTAGATTTCATGGCTTTAGATGAAACCGTATATAACTACATGTTCCGCGACTTAAACTTAAAACCCGTTGGAGAACCCCTGGCTAAATCCGATTTGTATCTCTTGCTACCGCGTCGTGATCCTAATAGTGAATTATTGATGGAAGCTTTTAATCGTGGATTGAGTTGTATGAAAGCCGCCGGCTTGTTTGACGACATAGTGCAACGCCATTTACAGGGTCGTAGTTTATGTTGCGGACATTAAAAGAACTCAACCGCAACTCAGTGCATTCTAAAAAAAACATAGAGTTTGCCATCCCACGCCAAACCCAAGTGAACCGCGTACCAACCTTGGCATAAACCAAACTAACTATTGAGACCAGGTATGGACGCATCCGCACTGATGACAAACGCACACAGCCATTGGCTAGCAAAGCTTGATACCGTCTGGCGTCTGTTGCAGCCCGATCTCAATGCAAAATCCATTGCCGACCTGATTTTTCCCCTGCTATTTTTGCGTTTAGCCAGTACCCATGCAGATGTCGAACTTGCCGAAACCGCTGATATTTGCTGGGCGGAGCTGACCGAAACGCCCTTTGCACAAGACGCTTACCAGCAGTTGCGCATCCAGCTTTACGATCCTCACACTTGGGCGGAATATCCCATTTTTGCCGCCTTACCCGCCGCAGAGTGCTTGACCGCCGCACAGTTGCAAGCAGTGCTAGACTGGCTACAAGATTTGGATATGTACGCCTTGCATAGCCAAAACAGCGGCGAATTTTGGGAGGCTTGTCTACACACCTGTGCCGCACAAACTCCCCAACTCCAGGCGCTTTGCCCACCGCCGGCGCTGATTAATTCGCTCGTAGCCTTGCTCCAACCGCGCCTCGAAGAACATTGTTATGACCCAGTCGCTGGTAGCAGCGCCTTTCTAGTCGCAGCACACGCCTATGTGCAAATGCTGCACGAAGAACAACACCAATTGCCGCCAGAGCACAGTTGCCGAATTTCCGCGCAAGTACATTCCGCACAAGAAGCCCGCCTAAGCCTCGCCAACCTGCGTCTGCACGACGTGCCCATGAGCGACCTACACCTCTGGCAAGCAACGCAGACACAGACGCCCAGCGCCGTAGACTGCCTGTTTGCCAATTTCACCGCACCCGCTTGCCAAGCAACGCTCCCCAACCTATTTAACCAGGCGCTAGAAAGCCTCAGCCCAAACGGACGCGCCCTATTACTCATTCACGACCACTACTTAACCAATCCGGCTTATGCCGATTGGCGACGTGCTTGGCTACAGAATTACCAACTGCACACCCTTTTGCGCCTCCCCTCTGGCGTGCCAGACGGACATTGCCATGCGCTGTTCATAGCGCATCAAGGCGCAACGGAACAGCTTTGGGGTTACGATCTGCGTGCCCAACTGCCAGACCTAAACGCCCAACCCGACCAACTGGCGCAAGCCTTGGGACATTTTAGCCAAGCCTACGGCGAAGAACCTCTACCAGACACCGCACAGCGCGAAGCACGAGCACATAAAGATGCCCGTTTGCGCCGATTCGCACTGGACACTTTAGGGGCTACTATGGATTTCACTGGCGCATGGCTTACGTCCGACAGCCTACCACCGTTGCCAGGATTACATAGCCAAGCTGCCTCTGCCGCCAAGCGCCGTCGCGGTTTACTCGCTGACGCGCTACAAGAATTACATAATTTAGATAACTTATTAAATTTAAAGTAAATTGAATAAGCCTAAACAAAGTCCCAAAATCCTAAAGAATACTAGAAAAACGTAGGGCGGATTAAGGCGCGTTTTTCGCTCACTGAGCCTGTCGAAGTGTGCGCCGTATCCGCCAATTCCCGCACCATGCCGGTGGTTTGGCGGATACGCTGCGCTTAATCCGCCCTACGCCGCCAAGCCTGGATCATGGGAGCAAGAAAAATCCCGCCAACCTTCAA
>DYPD01000077.1 GCA_020720115.1 Thiomargarita sp.
GTGCTTTTTGTAAGGCATTGATTTTTCTTATTTTATAGGCGCAACAAGTCTATTGTCCCAACACCCACAGCGCCAGTTCTTCTTCGGGCAGCGGCGCGGCAAATTCCACCATGCCTTGCACCCCGCCCATGCTGCGGTAATCGCCGTTGGCATCTCGATAGCCGGCATCAATCCAAAATAGATCGCCGTTCATGTCCCGCGTCGTGGCATTTTCTCGCGGCGGTGGCGGGGGAGACCACGCCGCCGCGCTAAATCCGCCAGCGCGTCAAACAGTCGGTCGCGCAATAGCGCATAACTCACGTCTTCAATTTCCCGACAAAACCGTGCTTCGCCTTTGCTTGCGCCACGCTCGGCTGTGTTGCGCAGGATGCGCAATGGGGTTAAAAACCGCGCACGCAGTAGCGGCGCGTTCTGCCACAGCATCATTTCTGCGGTTAGATGCGTTGCGTTAATGGGTTAAATCTGCCGCCGCGCTAATCGCTTGTCCGCTAAACAAATCGCTGGCTTGTACCCAAGTCAGGTTATCGCGCAGCGGCAATTTTTCTCCACGCCGCACCACGCTGTCGGGTAAATCACGCAATTGGCTCAACAGCCGATTAAACATCGCCTCGCCGCCTGGCAATAGGTAGAGCGTAAAGCGATAACCATCGCCTGCTGCATACCCTTGTCCGCCGCTTTCTGGTGCATCTGTCCATAAAAATTCGGCATAGGTGTTTTCATCTTCAATTAAACTGCGCAAAAACGCGGTTAAAATCGGTGGATGATACAAGGGTAATTGAGTGGCTGCGGTAAAGCGCAGTTCAATCACCGCTGCTCGCAGCGGGAGAAATGAGGCGATAAAAACAGGTAGCATAGGAATGTCTTGAGTGAGAGAATCAGAATTTGTCAGTATAATAGCATTTGCGGTCTGTTAGGAGATAACCCCATGTATGAATTGATTGAGCTGTCTACGATCTTGAATTGGGTGGATAGAATCAGTAGTGTTATTGGAATTGGTGGAGCAATTTTTTCCTGGTTGATTTGGTTGAAATTGCGACGGCGCGAAAGGTTCAATGAACAACGCATTACCATTTTCTTGAAGTTTGAAGGTAGGATCGTGACGCTGCCGTATGCGATTGAACGCAAGAATTTGACGCGCTCAGAATTGTTGGGGTTGTTGGGATTATTACCGATGAAAGTGAAAGAAAAGCGGTATTCTCTGAATTTTCTGAATACGCGAGAATTTTTTCAATGCTTAAAAGCTGCCCAAGATAAAAAGGATGTTCATCTCATTGAGATTAAATGTGCTGATGAAGAACTTGAACAATTTGATTTGGAGAAAAGGCGGGAGCAATGCACCATCGAGGAAACAGCATGACCATCTATTTTGTCAGCCGGGTAAATATAGGCAGGTGGAATGGGCGTGTCCACTGAAATACGGATTGATGGTGAACTCTTACGCGCCTATTCCACTCTACATTTCTGAATTGTAAAGCAAAGTGTGCAGTTGTTTGTGGTTAGTGGCAGTAACGCTCGGCACCGATAGAGGGGCGTTCGGTTAAACCAATGCGTCCACCCAGGCTGTCGCCCAGGGTTTTGCGTAGTTTATTCAGGGCGTTTTGCTCAATTTGGCGAATGCGTTCGGCTGAAACATGGTAGCGTTCAGCCAGGTCTTGCAAAGTGGACTTTTCTTCATACAGCCACCGCTGGCGCATGATTTCTTGACTACGTTCATCTAGTTCGCTCATGGCGTCTGCCAATTGGTTGTTTCCGTGCGCCACCCATTCTTCGTCTTCTACTAAGCCGGCTGGATCAAAGCGCGTGTCTTCGAGATAGCCGGAGGGAGAGAAGTTGTCTGCGTCTTCGTCTGTGTCTACGGGTAAATCAAAGGCGGTGTCAGAAGTGCCTAAGCGGGTTTCCATTTCTAGCACGTCTTTCACGCTAACGCCCAATTCTTCAGCGACTTTATTGACCTCAGCTTGTGTAAGCCAGCCTAAGCGTTTTTTCGCACCGCGCAGATTGAAGAATAGCTTGCGCTGAGATTTGGTGGTGGCGACTTTTACAATGCGCCAGTTGCGCAATATGTATTCATGGATTTCAGCGCGAATCCAATGCACCGCAAAAGAGACTAAACGCACGCCCACTGTTGGGTCGAAGCGGCGCACCGCTTTCATTAAGCCAATATTGCCTTCTTGAATTAAATCCGATTGCGGCAGACCATAACCGCGATAGCTGTGCGCAATATGCACCACAAAGCGCAAATGCGACATGACCAGCGTACTGGCAGCATCCATGTCTGAGGTGTCTTGCAGGCGAACCGCTAAGGCGCGTTCTTCTTCTGCACTCAATAATGGAATGGATTTTAGCGATTGCATGTAGCTTTCGATATTTTGCCCGGGAACTGCAAGCGACAAAGCCAGAGTATTTGCCATGATGATTACCCCCAATAAGCCCTATTGTCGTTATACTGTGCGGTTTTTGCTGGTTGCTGTAAGAGCCGCCCTACAGTAATTTAGTAAATGAGTCAGCTATAGTGTATAAGTGAATGCTAACACTTAAGACCGAGTGTAATACTCAAGAATTAGCTTGTCAACAGATTGAGAATAGTTTTATGTCAGATAGAGAACAGCACTTGCGCCATTGGTTAAGCGAACTCGCCGGGCGCCAGCCTGTAGCACTGAGTGCTATGACCAATGACGCCAGTTTTCGGCGCTATTTCCGCGCATCCTGGGCAAACGATGGCTATGTGGTGATGGACGCGCCGCCGGATAAAGAGCCGCTGGCGTCCTTTATTGCAGTTGCGCACCGCTTGCGTGAGGCGGGTTTGAATGCACCAGAAGTGTTGGCAGAGGAACGCGCAGCAGGGTTTTTATTACTCAGCGACTTAGGCGATAACCTGTATTTGTCCAGCTTCTTACAAGCCGATAGCAAGCGCCTAGAACGTCTGTATGGCGACGCACTCAGTGCCTTGGCAACCATGCAAGTATGCGTGTCCTCCACCGGTTTGCCGCTCTACGACGCGACTTTGTTGCAGCGGGAAATGGCGCTGTTTAGCGATTGGTTGCTGGAAAAACACCTTGGCTTATCACTCAAGGAAGCGGAAAAACGCAGTTTACAGCACTGTTTTCAACAGCTTACCCAGTCTGCATTGGCACAACCGCAGGTTTTTGTTCACCGCGATTATCACTCGCGCAACCTCATGATCAATCAACATAATCCAGGTATTTTGGATTTTCAGGATGCCGTCTGTGGGGCGGTCACTTACGATCTGGTGTCTTTGCTGCGTGACGCTTATTTCGTGTTGCCGCCTGCACAGGTAACTGAATGGGCGCTGGGTTATCAGCAATTGGCACTACAAATGGGGATTATTCAGGAAACCGATGAACGCGAATTTTTGCGTTGGTTTGATTGGATGGGTTTACAGCGACATATCAAAGTAGCGGGAATTTTTGCGCGTTTGTATCATCGTGATGGTAAAGCCGGGTATCTAGCGGATATTCCAAGGGTTTTAGAATACTTAATAGCTGTGGCACACACTTATCCGGCAATGGCGGAACTGCACCAGTTGGTCAGTGAGCGGGTGTTGCCGCTCATGCTGAAAAGCTTAGCTGACGCATAAGGCGTAGCCGCCGATACGGGCGGCTTACGCGCCTTTTTAGCTTTGCTGGCAGCACCCACACTGCCAGACATCTCGTTGTTTCCATTAGATTCAGCCGCTTCTACTGCTTGCTCTAACCACTCATCCAGCGCCGCTGCTACCTGACGCCGATCTTGCTGGCGCTCCGCTGCTCGCGCTTCTTGGTGCGCCCCGCCTTTACGCAATAGCGGTGAACGCGCCACGCTATTGCGTATGCGTACCGCCGGTCGTTTTCTAGTCATCTAAAAATCTCCTGAAAATGAATTAAATAAGCACTCTGTTTGTAGCATACGCAGTGCCAAATACCCGTCTTGGTTTCTGCGCTCAGCTTCTTATTATCACCTTGAATGTTAAATTGAGCGAGAGGAATTTTTTTAACAATGGAGAGCGGGCAAGCCCGCTTCTTTACTAAACTAAGCTTAGGGCGCTCAGTTTGAGGCAAGTACAACGCCTGTGCTGGCGGCGGCTGTGCGGGGAGGTTAAACTAATCGCCTCAATTCAATTATAGTAGGATTACTCAATAATTATATTTTTATAATTATTAAGCATATGATTTTATATATCTTTTATTTTAAAGATTCAGTAATCCGACTATAGAATTCAATTTTTAAGCTGGCGTATAGTCTGCTGGAATGAACCAAAATTGCTAAAACATTGATGAAATACTTAACAACATAATGAATTTACAAATAAATACCGGCGTTCATCAGGCGTTCTTGGTGATTGGTGGGTTTTTGCTCATGCTGGGCAGCCTGTTGTTTGCGGCGGCTGCGGGTTGGCATAGCCTTAACAGCGTTAATGAACGCTTGACGGTTATGATGGTTGAGCAGCAGGCAAAAAACCGTTTGTTGCTGAAATTACAGATGCAGGTGCGTGAGCAATTCAATCAAGCCGAAACGCTGTTGGCGCTAGAAGACCCGCTGGCGTTGGAAGAAGCCTGGAATGCTTTAGTGTGGAATGCGGGTGATTTGCAGCGAATGCAGGAGCAATTAAGCACCTTTGCTCGCTCCACTGATAGCGACGCGATTGAGCAGTCTGATTTAGAACACCTGCATTGTGAGCTGTGGCAAATACTGCAATTGGCGCGGGAAGGACAACAGGAGGTGGCTAACCAATTGCTGCACGGCGTGCGTCATGAACGTGAAATCTTATTTGAGCATTTGGTTGGTTTGCGCGGCAGTCCTCAGGCATTCATGCAGCAGCCGATATTTTTGGAAGTTAAAACTGCCTTTGACGAAATCCGCTTGCAAGTCATTTGGTTAGGTGTGTTGGCAACGCTACTCTGTATTGCCATCATTACGCTCATTGTGTACCGCATTGTGCATCGGGAAACGGAACTGAGCCAGGCTTTGCTGGCGTTGCGCGAAGTCAATGAACGCTTGGAAACCCGTGTTGCTGAGCGCACTGCTCATTTGTTGGAAGCCCGCAACCAAGCGATGGAAGCCAGCCGGGTTAAATCACAGTTTCTTGCCAATATGTCGCACGAATTGCGCACGCCCTTAAATGCGGTTCTTGGTTACAGCAGTCTTTTATCTGAGCATTTTACCGAAGAAGCTTGCTTGGAAACCGAAGATGTGGTGAGTTCTCTCGGCAAAATTTATATGGCTGGGCAGAATTTGTTAGAACTGGTTGAGGATATTCTGGATATTTCGCGTTTGGAAATTGGGCAAATTAATATTGCACCCAGCGAATTTGATTTGCACGAGTTGCTCAATCAGGTGCTAAAAACTATCCAGCCGTTGCTGGTTAAGCGACAGAATCAGCTTAAATTGCAGTATCAAACCGATCTGCGTCTTCTGCGTACTGATCCGGTGCGCTTGCGCCAGGTGTTGATGCACTTGCTGAATAATGCTAATAAATTTACTTATATGGGTGATGTGACTATGTGTGTGCAAAGCAAATTGCTCTATGAGCAGGAGTGGATCATTGTACATATCAAAGACACTGGCATCGGCATTAGCCCGGCGGATCAGGAAAAGCTATTTCAAGTATTTTCCCAAGTAGATGCTTCTTCCACGCGCCAATACGGCGGTGTTGGTTTAGGTTTGGTGATTTGCCAGCGGTTTTGCCAACTCTTGGGCGGTAGTATTGGCGTGCAAAGTGAGGCGGGCAAGGGCAGCACCTTTACCGTGCGTTTGCCTTGCTCTATCACAGGCGCTTCGGTTCAGCCAACGCCGCTGTAACCGCAGGATTTAATTTGGCTCTGTGCATCTGTCAGCGCCGATGGGAAAAATCCAAGTAGGCTTGTAGCAACGCGGGAAACAGAAAAAATTGCCGGCGTAGCAACAGCGCCAGGCTTTTTAAGACAAAACGTAGCGGCATAATGAGCCATAGCCAGCGTGGATGAAAATTGCGCGAGTATTTGAGCGTGCTGAGGTTTTCGTAATAGGTGGCGCGTCTGAGCTTGGCTTTGTCCTGCGAACGTGCGCCTATGCTGGCACTGCCGAGGTGGTACACGCGGCTATGGCGGCACCAGCCGATAGCATAGCCCGCCCGACGCAGGCGTTGCGCGTAATCCAATTCTTCGTAAAATAAAAAATACTCCTCATTGAGCAAACCGATCTTGTGTAATGCTTCGGTTTTCAGCCATAGTGCTGCGCCCTGGGCATAGTCTAAACGCTGATCGGGTAATTCCAATGCTTGCTCGAAAGTCAAGCCCTGTCCCAGATTGCGAAACAGGGTCAACAGCGGATAATAGTGGCATCCACCGGCACACTGCACGGTACGGCGGTCGTGTGCATCCAGCAAGGTGCTGCCAATCATGCCCCAGTGTGGTTGCGCTTGGCTACATGCCAAGAGCGCCTGGAGCGCATCAGCGGCTATATCTAAGTCATTGTTTAACAACCAAACATAGTCGCAAGCAAAATAGCGCAGCAGGTGTCTGAGTCCGGCATTCATGCCACCGGCAAAACCCAAGTTGCCACCGGTTTGCAATAAAGTGCCACGCGCTTGTGCGCTATTAACGGGTGGCTTGTCGGTTTGAGCGGCGGCTTTTTCCCAGATTGCCAATTCATCGGGCGCGAACGCCTGTTGCATCCAATTGCGCAAATGCCGCCAGGAGTCATCATTGGAACCGTTATCGCATAAAATCAAACGGATGTGGGTGTCGTGCAGTAGCGGGCGCAAAGAGTCTAAGCAGTGTAGGCTATGCTGCCAGCCGTTCCAATTCAGTAAAATAATGCAGACATTCATGAGGATGCTCTGGTGGTGGACGCGAAACGCGGTGGTTTTTTGGGGGCTAATTTTGCACTATTTTTCAAAAGGATGCTGATATGGCAATTAAAGTCGCGCTGCTAGGCTGGCTCAGTCTGTTTTGCGGCGCATTATGGGCAGAAGAAGTGGCAAATATTGAACTTATTGCCTTTAATTGCTTCACTTGTCACGGCGAAGACGGGCGCAGCCAGGGCGCAGCGCCGGCATTGCGCGGGCTGCCGGGCAAATATGTGCAGCAAACGCTGGAAGATTACCGCGCCAGTTTGCGCCCTGGCACTATTATGCCGCGTATTGCTAAAGCTTACACAAGCTCGGAAATCAAAGCGTTAGCAGAGTATTTTGCGCAATTTAAACAATAGCCTTAAAGGAATATGGCATGTCTTTATCGCGTCGGGATTTTCTGGCTCTATTGGCAGCACCCGCGAGTATGGCGTTAAGTGGATGCGTCACGATACCAGAACAAACACCGTACCGAGGTAAACAAGTGGTGATTATCGGCGGCGGTTTTGCGGGCGCCACGGCGGCAAAATACATCAAACGTCTGGACGCTTCCATTGAAGTCACGCTAGTTGAAGAGCAGCTCAGTTATAGCACCGGACCCGCTAATAACTGGGTATTAGGCGGTTTGCGCAGCCTGCACTCCATTACTTTTAATTACCGGACTTTAAGAGAAAAACACGGCATCCACCTAGTGCCAGACACTGCCTTGCGCATTGATCCCGTGCGCAAAATAGTGCATTTGAAAAAAGGCTTGATTCTGCCTTATGAACGTTTAATTGTGGCACCCGGCGCCGAATTGCGCTGGGATAGCATTGATGGCTACAGCCCGCAGGTTACGCAAACCATGCCGCACGCTTGGCGCGCTGGCGCACAGATTAATTTGCTACGGGCGCAATTATTGAGCATGAAAGACGGCGGCACTGTGATTATCAGCATACCGCCGCCACCCTATGGCTGCCCAACCGCGCCCTATGAACGCGCCAGTTTGCTTGCGCATTATCTAAAGCAGTTTAAGCCCAAGTCTAAGCTGTTGATTTTCGACGCGCAAGATGACTTTGCGTTACAAAATTTATTCATTGAAGGCTGGCAGCAACTGTATGGCTTTGGCACTGAACGCGCTTTAATCGAACGCATTGCGGGTAACGCCGGTGGCGAGGTTAAGGGCGTTAATGTGTCGCAACACGCCATTGTCACAGCCAATGGCGAACAGCGAGCAGAAGTGATTAATATTATCCCGCCGCAGCAAGCCGGTTTGATTGCACGGGAGCAAGGTTTAACCGATGTAACTGGCTGGTGTCCGGTTGATCCCCTGAGTTGGGAATCCAGCACAGTGCCTAATATTCACGTCATAGGCGACGCCAGCCTCGCGTCGCCCATGCCGAAATCCGCTTTTGCGGCTAATTCCCAAGCCAAAAGCTGCGCTATGGCAGTAGTGGCGAGTCTTAACGCCCGCGCCTTTAGCGGACCTACCTGGATGAACACCTGCTACAGCCTGCTCAGTCCGCATTACGGTATTTCTACAACAATGGTTTATCGCTACCGCAATGCACAAATAGCGCAGGTTGCACAAGCAGGCGGACAAACACCGGCTGAGAGTAACAAACAACTGGAAGCCGTGTATGCTGACAGTTGGTATAACAACATTACACAAGAAGCCTTTGGTTAAACCATTTTCAGCAAATAGCCTTAGTGGATTGCGTAACCCAGCGATTCCAAACACGCATTTTTAGCTCGCTGATAATTTTGGGTTAAGGTGTTTGAAACAATGCCGGCACTGTTGAGCGGATCAAAACCGCTTTGCTGCACCCCCCAGCGGTGACACTGATATTCATCCTGCGCCTGCTGGCTGGCGGTTTGACCGTTTTGAGGATAAACATCAGACGGATTATTAGCCCCCGTATCAGAAATAAATCCTGGCGCAACCGTAACAGGCGCAGTGATAATCGGCGTAACCACAGGGTTTGACACCACCTGATAACCCTGCGGATGGCTCACATAATAAGTGTCATTCACCACATAATACTGGCGATTATTGAAGCTCAGCAGGCTATAGGTGTAAGGCAGCGTAGACACCACCGCACCCAGCGGCGCTCCCACCACCACAAAACCCTCGTTATAGGGGCGATAAAAATCCCCCGCATAGTAAAAAAATTCCAGCCCACCAAACAATAAACTCGCAAAACCAAAAGGTAAATGCGAGACATAGTGGCGCGGACTCTCATAACGTGTGTGTGGCGGCGAATAATGAGGAGGATGTCTATGTGGCTCATGGCGTGGCGGATTATATCTAGGCGCGTCGGGGCGGCGATCAGGGTGACGATGATTCCAGTCATGCCCGCGATCCCGTCCCCAATCATGATCACGACGCTCCCCGTGCCGCCCTTGATTATCGGCGCGAGGTTCGTTGCGATTGCCGCCTTGATTAGAATCGCACGGTTGACTAGGCGCTGGCGCACGGTTATCGCGTCCGCTACGGTTATCAGGGCGGTATTGTGGCGCCAAACCCTTATCTGCTGCTTGGTGTTTTAGCTTTTCTCCCTCGGCATACACGCCGACCGCAGATAAACTCAACACAAACAACACAATAAGCGAATACGAAGACTGCATACGCCATAAATCAGTCCGCCGTTTAACGGCTAACACGGGCTGCGTTGGATGACTCGCAGCATGAAATTCAGTCGCTTGACACATAGCTTATTTTCCTTATGAGTAGATTAAACAGCGAGGCTTCTAGCGCCTTAGATACGCATCTCAATGATAGAATCAGTCAGGCAGTTTTTATACCTAATCGCCAGGATATTTCCGCAACCAACCAAGCAGCAGCCCACAAATACCCAAATAAAAAAGCTTTTGTTTCAAGTTTAATTGTGTTATCTTTGCACGCTTATTGAAGGCGCGTAGCTCAGTGGTAGAGCACCACCTTGACATGGTGGTGGTCGGTGGTTCAATCCCACTCGCGCCTACCAAACAACTTCAGGCACTCTCAACAGCAGTGCCTTTTTTATTGCTGAGTAGCTATACGCTTAAAATATCATGCCTGTCATTACCTTACTTGATGGAAGCCGGAAAGAATTTGCGCACCCAGTCAGCGTAGCAGACGTTGCTGCGTCCATTGGTAGCGGGCTTGCCAAAGCTGCTTTGGCAGGCAAAATCAATGGTCACCTGGTAGACACCAGTTGCCTCATCACTGAAAACGCAGACCTGTCCATTATCACCGAAAAAGATGCCGAAGGCGTGGAAGTGATTCGCCATTCCACCGCACATCTGCTGGCACAGGCAGTTAAACAACTCTTTCCTGCAGCACAAGTGACCATAGGTCCTACCGTAGAAAACGGCTTTTATTATGATTTTGCCTATACCGAGCGTTTCAGCCCTGATGATTTAGAAAAAATCGAAGCCAAAATGAATGAATTGGCAAAAGCCGATTTACCGGTTTCTCGTTCAGTGATGCCACGCGATACAGCAGTTGAATTCTTCAAAAACTTAGGCGAAAACTACAAAGCAGAAATCATTGCTTCAATTCCTACCAATGAAGATATTTCTTTATATCAGCAAGGGGAGTTCATTGATTTATGTCGCGGTCCTCATGTACCCAGTACCGGCAAACTCAAAGCCTTTCAATTAACCAAATTAGCCGGCGCTTACTGGCGCGGTGATTCTAATAATGAAATGCTGCAACGCATTTATGGCATTGCCTTCGCTACACCAAAAGACTTAAAAGCCTTTATTCAACAACAAGAAGAAGCTGAAAAACGCGATCATCGCAAAATCGGTAAGCAACAAGACTTATTTCATTTCCAAGAAGAAGCTCCTGGTATGGTGTTCTGGCATCCTAAAGGCTGGACACTGTTTCGCTCAGTAGAAAGCTATATGCGGGCTATTTTGGATGAATATGGCTACCAAGAAGTCAATGCACCACAGCTTTTAGATCGCAGTTTATGGGAAAAATCTGGGCATTGGGATAAATTTGCTGGCAATATGTTCACCACTGAATTGGATGATCGCCAGTATGCAATTAAACCCATGAATTGCCCTGGACATATTCAAATCTTTAAACAAGGCTTAAAAAGCCATCATCAACTGCCCTTTTTAATTGCTGAGTTTGGTTTAGTACATCGCAACGAAGCCTCCGGCACTTTACACGGTTTAATGCGTGCTCGCCGCTTTGTGCAAGATGATGCCCATGTATTTTGCACCGAAGATCAGTTATTAGATGAAGTGGCTAAGTTGATTGATTTTACCTTTCAGGTCTATAAGGATTTTGGCTTTACCGAAATTTTAATTAAGCTCTCTACCCGTCCAGAACAACGAGTGGGTAGCGACGCGGTCTGGGATAAAGCCGAAAAAGCTTTGGCTATTGCCTTAGAAAATAAACAGTTATCCTATGATTTGCAGCCAGGCGAAGGGGCTTTTTACGGACCTAAAATTGAATTTTCTTTAAAAGATTGTATTGGTCGCATTTGGCAATGCGGCACTATTCAAGTGGATTTTTCTATGCCAGGACGCTTAGATGCAACCTATGTTGCAGCCGACGGTACTAAACAGCATCCGGTCATGATTCACCGTGCAATTCTGGGTTCATTAGAGCGCTTTATTGGTATTCTCATTGAACATTATGCGGGAATCTTTCCGCTATGGCTGGCGCCCGTGCAGGCGGTGGTCATGAATATCACGGATAAACAAGCCGCTTATACACAAACTGTACAAAAAAGACTTAGACGGCAAGGTTTTCGAGTTGAAACTGATTTGAGAAATGAAAAAATTGGGCTTAAAATTCGAGAAAATACCTTACAACGTGTACCTTATCTGTTAGTTATCGGGGATCGCGAAATGGAGCATCAGCAAGTTGCTGTGCGTACCTTAGATGGCAGAGATTTGGGTGATTTTTCTTTAGAGAATTTTGTTGCACTCTTACATGCGGAAAATCATCCTCAATCGCAACAACAGGAAGGTAGTGTTTGATACATCGCTTAGGAGGAAAGATCCATCGCTGCGGATAAGAAAACGCGCTTAAATGAAACCATAACGGCTACTGAAGTCCGTTTATTGGATGCCGAAGGTGAACAAATCGGCATTGTTTCTAGCAAAGAAGCGCTGCAAATGGCTATTGAAGCCGAATTGGATCTGGTTGAAATTGCACCCACTGCAAAGCCGCCAGTGTGCCGTATCATGGATTACGGTAAATTCTTGTTTGAAGAAAACAAGAAGAAACATGCGGCAAGAAAAAAGCAGAAACAAATACAGGTCAAGGAAATCAAATTCCGTCCTGGTACAGATGAAGGAGACTACCAGGTCAAACTACGCAACCTGGTGCGTTTCCTCAGTGAGGGGGATAAAGCCAAAATTACTTTGCGGTTCCGTGGACGGGAAATGGCTCACCAAGAACTGGGTATGAAACTCATGAAGCGCATTGAAGCGGATTTAGTGGATTACGGAGTGGTTGAGCAATTCCCTAAAATGGAAGGTCGGCAAATGGTAATGGTGCTTAGTCCTCAAAAGAAACAGTCTTAGTTTTTTGCTAAGTAAGCGCAGCAACGCACAGCCAATTAACCTGTGCGTTTTTTATTTAGCAAAGAGACTGAAGACTACAACTATAACTCTAAAATTTTTAGCCGGCTAAGGCGAAATTTTAAATGCGGAGTAATCTTAAATGCCTAAGTTGAAAACCAACAAGGGTGCGGCTAAGCGATTTAAAGTCACTGCGGGTGGCATTAAACGCGGTAGTTCGCACCGTCGTCACATCCTCACCAAAAAGCCTAGCAAGCGTAAACGCCAGTTGCGCAGTCCAGACCTGATTCATGCGTCGGATGTGCGTATGGTTAAACGTATGTTGCCCTATAGTTGAGGAGAATGAACCATGCCTAGAGTTAAACGCGGCGTCACTGCTCACGCCCGCCACAAAAAAATTCTGAAACAAGCCAAAGGCTATCGCGGCTTTCGCAGCAAAGTGTTGCGCGTTGCCAAGCAAGCGGTCACCAAAGCCGGACAATATGCTTATCGTGACCGCCGCCAGCGTAAACGCCAATTCCGTGCGCTGTGGATTGCGCGTATTAATGCAGGTGCGCGGGAATATGGCTTGTCTTACAGCCGCATGATGGATGGTCTGAAAAAAGCGGGGATTGAAATTGACCGCAAGGTGCTGGCTGATTTGGCGGTGCATGAAAAAGCTGGGTTTGCCGCCTTAGTCGAACAAGCCAAAGCACAGCTTGCCGCAGAACCTACTGAATAACAGTTGTTTCTGTTGTAAGCCTCGAAAAACCCGGCAGATTTGCTTATCTGTCGGGTTTTTTGCGCTTCAATGCACGGCTAAAATATGTTATAAATCTTACCTTTACCATTTAATTAGGGCAGATAACACATGGATGCACTTTCGGAGTTGCTCAGTCAGGCGCAAGCCCGTATCGCACAAGCCGGGAATTTGTCACAGTTGCAAACTTTACGGGTCGAATTACTGGGGAAAAAAGGCAGTATTACCGAGCAGTTAAAACAGCTTGGCAAGCTCCCGCCAGAACAACGCAAGACCGCAGGTGAAGCCATTAATCAGGCAAAAGCTGAATTGCAACTCAGTTTAGATGAGCGCCAAACCTGCTTAGAAGAACAAGCATTGGCAGCGAAGCTGGCGGCTGAATGGATTGATGTGACTTTACCTGGGCGCAAAGCCCTTAGCGGCAGCCTGCATCCAGTAACGCAAACGCTACAACGTATTGCTGATTTATTTACTCAAATTGGTTTCAGTGTCGCTGAAGGACCTGAAATTGAAGATGATTTTCATAATTTTGCGGCGCTGAATATTCCGCCGAGCCACCCAGCGCGGGCGATGCACGATACCTTTTATTTTGATGCACATACGCTGTTGCGTACCCATACTTCGCCGGTACAGGTGCGTGTTATGGAACAACAAGCGCCGCCGCTGCGTATCATTGCGCCAGGGCGCGTGTATCGTTGCGATTCCGATCTCACGCACACGCCCATGTTTCATCAGGTTGAGGGGTTGTTGGTGGATAAAGGCGTGTCTTTTGCGCACTTAAAAGGCATTATTAACGACTTTTTACACGCCTTTTTTGACCGCGACGATCTCGCGGTGCGTTTTCGTCCCTCTTATTTTCCCTTCACTGAGCCTTCAGCCGAGGTGGATATTCAATGCGTTATGTGCGCTGGGCAGGGCTGCAAAGTCTGCAAACAAACGGGCTGGCTGGAGGTGCTAGGCTGCGGCATGGTGCATCCCAATGTTTTTGCAGCGGTTAATATTGACCATGAGCAATATACTGGCTATGCCTTCGGTATGGGCGTGGAGCGCCTTGCCATGTTGCGCTATCGAGTAGATGACTTGCGCCTGTTTTTTGAAAACGATTTGCGCTTTTTACAACAGTTTTAAGGCGGTGGCGAATTTTCGTTCCCTGAGTTTGTCGAAGGGAACGGAAATTCGCTACTTCATGCCTGAGCTAATACTGAACAACTGCTTTAAGGCACTTGTTCGCCGTGCTCGAAATTCACTTCGTACAGTGCGCCATTGGCTTGAATAATGCGCCCTTTACCATGACGCTTGTCGTTTTCAAAGCCGCCTTCGTAGCGATCCTGATAGGCTGAATACATAACACCCTGTCCATTACGCAGGTTTTCTTTGAAGTCCCCCTCATAACGTTCGCCACTTGCCCAAGTGTAAAGTCCGTGGCCGTCGCGTTGATTGCTTTTCCATTCACCTTGGTATTGATTGCCATTTGCCCACAGATAAGTGCCCTGCCCTTGGCGTTGCCCATTCAGGTAATCGCCCTCGTATTTATCGCCATTTTTCCATTGATAAACGCCCTTGCCGGTGCGTTCCTCATTGAGGAAATCGCCGGTGTATAGATCGCCATTCGCCCAATGCAATACCCCTTTGCCCGTGCGGTTGTCAGCGGCAAAATCCCCTTCGTAGCTGTTGCCATTTGCCCAGGTAAATACGCCCTTGCCGTGCCGTTCACCATTGAGCCAAGCGCCTTCGTAGCGATTGCCATTTGCCCAGGTATAAATACCTTTGCCGGTGCGTTCGCTATCTACATAATCCCCCTCGTAGCGATCCCCGTTACTCCAAGTATAAGCGCCCTTGCCGTGCCGTTTACCTTGATTGAAGCTGCCCTCATAGCGGTCGCCATTGCTCCAAGTTGCCGCGCCCTGCCCAGTATAATCAGCAGCAACCGCTTGACCATTCACCTGAATGTGCATTTCAACTTCTGCTACGACAGGCGCAACACCAGCCAATGATAAGCTCAAGAAAACCACTGCCAGAAAAAGTTTAAACATAATGAACTCCTGTTGATTGAACATTAGCGGGAAAGAGATTGAAACCAGCCGAGCGGGAGAGTCATCGTCGGAAGGTTTGAGGATAAGCGATATATGGTAATCTATCAGTTTTCCGATTAACAGCGATGGATTCCCGTGTTGCATTTTTTACTTTCCCGCTTATTCAGCACCCTGATTGTCATGTTCGGCGTCGTCACCCTGGTATTTTTGCTGATTCACCTCGTCCCCGGCGACCCCGTCCAAGTCATGCTCGGCGAATCCGCCCACCCCGCAGACCATGAAGCCTTGCGTCAGGCACTCGGACTCGATCAGCCTTTGTTCCAACAATGGCTGCATTACTTAGGTAATTTGCTGCAAGGCAACTTAGGCACATCCCTGCACTCACGCCAACCGATAGCCGACCTGCTGCTACAACGCATTCCTGCCACAGCACAGCTTGCTGTCACCAGCCTATTCGTCGCTATTTTGCTTGCTCTACCGCTTGGCAGCATCGCCGCTTTGCGCAAGAATACTTTATTAGATCAAGGCGCTATGCTGTTTTCCCTGATCGGCGTTGCCATCCCCAACTTCTGGATGGGACCCCTACTGATCCTGCTCTTTTCCCTCACACTCGGCTGGCTACCCGTCAGCGGCAAAGAACAAGCCCTATCCATCGTCTTGCCCGCTTTAACGCTCGGCACCGCACTCGCTGCGATTCTCGCCCGCATGGTACGCGCCACCTTGCTTGAAGTGCTCAGTGAAGACTACATACGCACCGCCCGCGCCAAAGGCTTAGGCGAATCCGCCATCGTCTGGCGTCACGCCCTGCGCAACGCCGCATTGCCGATCATCACCATCCTTGGCTTACAGCTTGGCACCCTACTCGGCGGCGCAGTCATCACCGAAATCATCTTTTCCTGGCCCGGGCTTGGTCACGCCCTGGTAGAAGCCATCCAAAAACGCGATTATCCAGTCGTACAAGCCTGCGTATTGCTCATTAGCCTGACCTATGTGCTCGTCAACGCCCTGACCGACATCCTATACGCACTGCTCGACCCGCGAGTGCGTTTGAGTTAAAAACGAGTGCTGCTCCCGCTCAACCTCAATCCGGCGGCGCATCTTCTAGTGGTGCTTGCAGCGCGGGCGTAGTAAGAAACCGAAGATGCTCGCGCAATTGCGGGGAAATCTCCTGATGAATCAAACTATCCGCCAGCGTTTGCACATACGCTTTATCGTGATTAGAGAAATAATCCAAGGTCACGATGCGGATAAACTCATCCGATTCATTCACAAAATTATTGATCAAACTATTTTCAAAGTTCTGCTTTTCAGTTTCATCTAAACGACTGATATCCACCGCAGAAACAGCGGCAGCACGAATAGAACCATTCTTACTGTTTTCAAATAAATCGATTAATGCACCACCAAACCCCTGCCAATCCATGTGTTGAATCAAATCACGGCGCAACGCAGTATCCTCGGCTTCATTCAAAACAATTTGTCCAATTTCTTGTTTAATGGCAGATGAACCAATTAAAGCCAATGCCCGCAACGCCCGCTGGCGGACATTCAAATCCTCACTGTGCATATTGCCTATCACATCCTCCACGCCCTGTAAATCCAATTGCTCTTGCAACAGCGCAAACTGCGCAGCGTGTTTAGTGCTTAAAACAGGTGAGGAAGAAACAACAGGAGCGGCATTCGCCAGATTCAATTTATCCAACTTATTTTCCAGACCATCCAAACGCGCAAGCCAAACCTGCTGAAGCTGACTAAAATCCGTTTTCTGACTTTCTCCCACCGCTGCCAATGCTTGATAATGCTGTTGTAATTCAGCCAGTTGCACAACACTTGCCGCCAATTTCGAACTAACAGCATCAAGCACACGGGTGTCCAAAACCAATGGCGGAGACGGTAGCGCGGCGGGCGGGGTTGCCAGATACGCACCAAGAAAACCGCCCAAACTAGAAGCAATCAACAAAAGAAAAGTAGATTTTAACCAAGGATTCATGGATGTTTTCTCATCGTAAAAATGGTAAACAGCATTTTGTTGCATATCTACAAAACAACAGAGTTATTCAATTTCACCAGCTCTTTTCAGAAAAGCGTAATAGACGTGATTAGAATACCAGCGTCCCTTCAAAAGCATATCATCAATCAATGGTTTGACTGCTGAAATGAGTCCGATTTCTTTGGCTTTCAAAATAATTGACAGCGTTCTGACAACATTAAGCCCATGATCTTTAGCTATCGCATAACCGAAGTTTTCATCAATAATGGTCATATCCGCTTGAATATCTTGGGACAGGATGATAGTTTGCGCTTCACCACTATCAAGTTGGTTTGAAAATAAAAGTTCATGCTGTGTGTTGATGATGCTGCTTACGCGAATAAAGCTGAGTTCAATTTCTTTGTATCCATAAGACTTTTTGGCTTTTATCTCCGCATATACAGCTTCAGGAATAATAATTTCACAGAATAAATCTCTTAATATCTCAATTTTGCCAACTGCGCTTAAAGAAATCAGCGGCGTTGTATTAGAAACTATCTTCATTTTATCTTTGTAAAATCATTGAAAATATCATCTAATTCAGAGTCTGAATAATCAAAGATATATTCTTTCTCCGCCTGAAGTTTATCAATGAAATCCAGTCTCGAATATCCCGCCAATTCCGCTGCTTTACCGAGAGAGAGTTTTCTTTTTCGGTAAAACAACAATGCCGACAAAAATAAAACATCTTTAGTAAATTCATCTTGGGTTTCGTTTAGTGAAGCTAAAATAGCCTGTTTAACCGAAAAGGATATATTGACAGTTTGCTCTTGCATAAGGGTTCTCCTATTTATCGTTGACAGCAAATGTACCAGCCAATTTGTATCAAATGTTATCATTTTCCCATTCGTGTATGGAAATGGTTTGCGGATGCCCTGCGCGGGCTTGTTGCACCCGTTGGCTCAACTGGTTTTTCGCTTCCTGTAACTGCCAGTAGTCACGCATGTGATACCCCCTGAAAAATCGGTCTAGTCAGGCTAGAGTGTAGTCGAGAACAAGTGCCGCGCATCGGAAACGAAAAAACCGCCGTGACAGTTCTATAAAAAAGGGGCTGCGAATGCAGCCCCTTATGATTTACTCGGCGTATCCTGTCAAATTCTTTTGACAATGGGCAACGAAAAGAAGTCGTCTACACTACTCTGCTCATAATTGGCTTAGTGAAACCTTATCACTATCAAATTAAGCGAAGGAAACACTGGAAGCGGCTGACGGCTACGTCAGCCATCATTTCCCGTGCGAGCATTCTGCGCAAAACGCGCAGAGCGCGAAAACCATCGTGCCGCGTGGAACGCTGGCACGAGGAAAACCGCCGTGATTTTCCATAAAAAAGGGGCTGCGAATGCAGCCCCTAATGATTTACTCGGTGTATCGTGTCAAACTCTTTTGACAACGAGCAACGAAAAGAAGTTGCCCACCCTTTTAACAACCATTTTCGCAATAATCCTTGCCATTGACGCATATTTGCCAGCATTCATGAC
>DYPD01000078.1 GCA_020720115.1 Thiomargarita sp.
TTTCAGTGAAGTATTTAAAATAAACATAACAAATTTATAGGAATTTCACTATAAATGTATTTGGAAAATTATATACAGACATTGATATAAAAAATGAATTAGTTTCTATCAAAAAAGCAGAAAATACAAATTACCAGTTAACTCAACTTGAGAAAGTTTGCCAAGAACGTTTAGATTTGATAAATCAATTGGATAACGAGTGCAAAAAGCGACTAACTGTCATTGAACAACAGGCACAGCATATATCTTACTTAAATAGCCTTGTTCAAAAATTGTCAAAGCCGAAAGATTAGCCAAGTTTTTCTAATTTTACCATTTGGAGTATGTAATGCCAGAAAGCAAGTCTATTTATTTTTCTTTTGAAATAGAAAAAGATGTTTGTCAGCCACTTAATTTTTTGGGTGATCACATCCTTATGAGAATCCTTGAACAGCAATTACAAAAGAAAGACTTGATGCTGCAAGATATGTACAAGAAATTACTATCTGAAAATCAAAAAAGTGAGCTATATTTGAGTTTTATAAAAAATAAAGGACTCAAGAAAAGTTTAGATGCTTTTGTGAAAAAAAATCAGGCGGAGTCTAAATAATGTATCCACATAAGACTTTACTGGCTACCAGTATTGCACCAGGTAATTTGGAAAATCAAAAGAAAGCCGTGCAAACTTGGTTGGCGCTAGGTTTTTCTGTATTTTCTTTAAATACCAAAAAAGAAATTGAACTACTTGCTTGTCTTTATGAGGAGGTTAATTTTTATCAAGTGCAACGTGATGCGAAAGAGGATTGTGGTAAGCCTATTGTGTACATTGAGGATATTTTGGATTTTCTGTAAAGCCTCTGATGCTGAGGTATGTGGAATTATTAATTCGGATATGCAGCTTAGATGTTCAGAAGAGACATTGCAGTTTATGCTGGAAAAAGCTCAAAAATCTATGCTCATAGCTTGTCGAATTGATATTGATAAGATAGATAGTGTCACTGGCAGCATGTATTGGGGAGGTTATGATTTATTTTTGTTTAATAGACTTGTTGCGACATAAATCCAGTAAAAATGCGGAGTTCGAGAATATAACTGACTCCAAATTTTTCAGATTTCAGCTAAGCCATTGATTTTTCATAGTCATCAAGCCAAAGCACTTTTTATAAGACATTGATTTTTCTTGTTTTATAGGCGCAACAAGTCTAATAAAAATATTATAGATTTCTTGCCTTATCAAAAGGCTAAGTTTTGTTTGGGACAACCTTGGTGGGATTATTGGATGCCGTTAATGTGCTTGCAGAATAAGAAAAAACAAATCCCCGTTAAGTTTTTAGCTAAACCTGTTGCTTATCATGTTAGACATGAAGTTAAATGGGATACTCAATCGAATTTTGAAAAATATGGTTTGCATTTTATGCAGTATTTTGCGCCATATGATTTTTATTTGAAATTATTAGAATGGTCTGATGAGGAAATACGCCAATTCTTAGGGGCTTCCTGTCGTCACATTCAAATGCGTATTATGTTTGCGAGCGCATGGATAAGTCGTCAAGCGTAGATTTGTCCGTTGCATCGGAAAAGTAGTTTGGAGACAAGTTTTTGGTTTTTTTAAGGTAGATATAGAAAAAGTATATCGTTTGTAAAAATTAAACCTAACAGGTTTTAGAAGTCTGTTAGGTTTATCAGTACAACTGATTTGTGTTTCTTATGGTTGTTCTATTTAACTGCAAATACGCGATTTCACTTGCGCAACCGCATATTCATACAAAGCCTCTAAATCCCGTGTAAAGGCTTCGCCCTGCATCAACGGCGAAGCCTGCAAACGCGCCCGCATTCCCTGCCGCAAATTTTGCAAATAATCCACATCCGCCGCAAAAGCCTGCGCTTTGGCGATAAACTCCTCGCGGCTTTCCACCGCCCATTCAGGCAAACCTACCGTGGTCAACAAACTCTGCCCGACGCGCGCCACGTGGGTTTCGCCCTGCAAACTCAACACGGGAACGCCCATCCATAACGCCTCGCAGGTGGTGGTTGCGCCGTGATAGGGATGCGTGTCCAGACACAAATCAATCTTTTGATAAAGCTGCAAATGCGCACCTAAAGATTCCGCATAAGCGACAATTTCAATGCGCTCGGCATCAATCCCCTGCGCGACAAAACGCGCCAAACAAGCGCGGCGCGTATCGGGATCGTTAAAGCTTTTGGCTTTCAAAAACATGCGAGCGGTCGGCACCGCTTGCAACGTCTCCGCCCATAGTCCTACGGTAAAGTCATTGATTTTAGAGTAATTATTAAATGAACCCAAAGTGACAAAACCATTGCGCAAAGCCGGCGTGTCACCGACGGGCAGCAGCTCTGCGGCTTGCGTGTGGGGCTGATAACAAAAATAACTGTGCGGCATCCGCAAAAGGGTTTCACTGCTATAGATTTGTGCGGCTTCAGGTTCGGTGTAGCGATCCGCGATGCGATAATCCACCGCGTCCAGTCCAGTGGTGTCGGGATAACCTAGATAAGTGATTTGTACGGGGGCGGGTTTGTTGGCTAATATAACTAAATTATTGTGTCCTGAATGTCCCATTAAATCTACTAGAACATCAATGCCATCCGCTTGTATGCGCTTGACTATTTCTGCGTCGCTTAAATGTGTGCAGTTTAGCCAGTGAGCGACATAGCCTCTAAACCGCTCGCTGATAGTATCTTCAGCAGTAGAGTGCATGTACGCAAAAATTTCAAAACGCTGACGCTGGTGATGACGCAAAATAGCTTCCATAAAAAACGCCACCGAATGCCCATTAAAGTTTTCTGTGATATAAGCCACCCGTAAAGGTGTGTGAAAATTATGTTGCTGATGATTTGGCACATTCAACGTCGCGGCTTGTTGTTGAAAAAAGCGTGTATAGGCAAATAACTCGGCGCGTTGACAATGTTCCGAATAATGCCGATTCATTAAGCGATTGCTGTGGCTAAAAGGACTGTTAGGTATATCAGTCAAAGCGGCTTCGTACATGGCAAGAGACTCATCCACCTTGCCTTGTAATTGAAACGCGCTGGCTAAATTCACATAAATAGCATGACGTATCTGAATATTATCCGCCTCCACAAAGCGCGAAGCCCGTTCAAAACAGGTTTGGGCTTTTTCTAAGCGACCTTCTTGCAGATAAATCACCCCCACATTCAGCCAAGCAGGTGCATATTCAGGTTCCAGTTGCAATGCCCGATGATAAAACTCAATCGCGGCTGTTAGATACCCAGAAGCCTCGCAAAACTCAGCCAGCTTCAGATAAACGGCTTGATTCGTGAGTGGTGATTCCGCAAGCGCATAAAAATGCTGCAATGCACGTTCTCGATAACCGAGTAACTGGCACACCTCGGCTGCTTGCAAATGCGCCTGCGCATCGTCGGGTTGTGCCTCCGTTGCCCGAACAAAGCTTTCCAGCGCGGTTTCCAGTTGCTGTTGCCGCCGCAACAAGATGCCCAAGGCATAATGCCCCGCCGCCAATTGCGGCTGCGCTTTTGAGAATTTTTCATAATAAGTAATGGCTTTATCTAATTGTTCCTGTTGCTCATACAAAACGCCCAAGGCTTTTAAGGCTTCTGCATAATCGGGTTTGAGCTTCACTGCCTTCAAAAAACAGGCTTCCGCCAAGGGCAGTTCCCCCAACTTACGAAACATCTCCCCCAAATTATGCTGTGCATCCGCCAACTGAGGCGACAAACGCACCGCTTGTTGATAACTCTGCTTTGCCGCTTCCCATTCACCGAGTTGCTGTAAAATATTGCCTAAAGTATTGTGATATTCGGCGCGTTTGCGCTCGGCTTTAATGGCTTTTTGCGCATAAGTCTCTGCTTCTGTTAAGCGTTGTGTTTGGGCGCACAGAATGGCTAATAAATGCAAAGCTTGCGCGTGGCGCGGCTGCTTTTGCAAAGCTTGTTGGCAAAGCTGCTCGGCGGTTTTCAGGCGTTGCTGCTGATAGGCGGCTACAGCTTGCTGATAAAATGTATTGGCGGAATGCTGCATAGATAAAAAAACTCACATTGGATGACTGAAATAGGGTGATGCCCTAAGAAAATCATTATGTTACAAACAAAGCACCGTAGGATGCAAGAAACCCCATGTCATTTTTGGCGGGCTTGTCTCTTCACTGCCATTAAGTTAAGTATTTTTAGCCCCAACGGGGCGTAATTTATATAGCCCAGGGCAGCGCCCCACTGCCATTAAGTTAAGCACTGAGTCGTAGCTGTCACCCGCTCCCTGAGCCTGCGATGTGCTGAGCTTGTCGAAGTATCGAGGGGTAGCGGGTGACAGCTACGACGCCTTAAGTTAATGGCAGTGGAGCAGCGCCCTGGGAAATAGGTGTATCGGATACTAAGCCCTGAAAGGGCGAAATACCATTTTATAGTCGGATTACTGAATATTTAAAATAAAAGATATATAAAATCATATGCTTAATAATTATAAAAATATAATTATTGAGTAATCCTACTATATATCGCCCTTTCAGGGCTTGGGGTATCTACTAATCACATTCCAGGGGCGTTGCCCCTGGCTATATGGATTTCGCCCCTTTGGGGCTTAACTTAATGGCAGCGGAGCTTGTCTCTTAGGAGCGAGGAACTCACGTTACCACTCAGCACAAGCGACGCTATCACTGATGCGACCTACGCGGGTTCGTGTGAAAACAGGTTTTTCTTTACGTCTTTTGCGTCTCTGCGTTAATTTTTTGGTAGTCCTAAACGGGTAGTGCTTGTAAAGATGCCATCTCTTGAAGAGATGGCATCTTTTCTGTAGGACGGCACTACCTTTTTCGGACTACCAATTTTTTAGTGCGTAAGGTGAGTGAGGAAAATAACGCCGATGAAAAGATGTCATCTTCTTGGAGAGATGGCATCTTTAGCCGCTCGGCAATTTCGGGACCTATTTTATTCCCGTCTCTTGGTGTGAATGCCTGCGACCCTTGTGTCAGCAAACATGGTCAGTATTCCGCTTATCTGCAAGTGATTACCTTTAATCCTAGTGTCTTGGGAAAGTGACTGAGGCATGGTACAATGCACCTCATGTAGTAGCAATGACTGGAAAATTCAGGTATTTTAATCCCGCGCAAAAAGTGGGTAAGCTGTATGCAGCAGTGCCTGTTGAGCTTTCCCATAACTGCTACTATGCAAATCGCCGCCTTTTATGGTATATAGCAACATCCATAAATTCAGTTCATTTTTTTGTTAAACAAGGATATCTCCTCATGAAGCTTTATTTTCAGCAAAAATTATTGGCAGTTGCCGTCGCTTCTGCCTTAGTCACGCCCGCATTCGCTGTTGTTGACATGAATAATACTAGCAACCCAGGTACAGCAAAGTTTGCTAAGGAAATTGATTACACTAGCACCGCTACGCTCTCAGGTGCTGATCTTTATGCCAAAGCTAAGTACGGTTTTAACTTGGGTTCGGGTAAATTCTATACCGTGTCGTTTAAGATGGATAATGCCAAATTTAAAACGTCACCAGCCCTATCTGTTGTCACGTACAGTTCGACTTCTGCAGCCGCTTCTTGTCTCAAGATTGGTTCAGCTTCACTTGTTGATGGCAACAAAGGGGCGATTTTTGAGATAGAAACCTACTCAAGTTGTGTGGATACTGGACTATTATTAAGCGATACTGGTGGTAGTTCTAACTACTTTCAAATATCTGGTCATACCATTGACTTAAGCAGTCAAACCGGCGTAGCTTTAACTTACGGTCTTTATGTTGACCCCTCTAACGCAACTACAGGTGGTGCTACTGGTCGTATCGGTGATGGCGCAACGGCATCCTACATTGATACATCAGGTCAGGTAGTTACTTTCTCCACTAAAGATGAACGGAAACAAGTCACGACTGATGTCACTAACAGCAATAAAAGCTTTGTAGTCAGTACTTCTACTAACGCTGGTGAAAAATACGCCGAACTCTGTACTCTGGACCATATGTTTAAGAGTGCGGCTACTGATCCTAAAGCCAAAGACTCTACTACTATAGGTGCTGGCATCCTAACCACTACTGCAAAAGACACAACGCTGGTGGTAACGGGTGACTTTAGTGCAGCTTCAGAAAGCGGTGCTTACACCAGTGATACCGCGAAAAAACGTGTGTTCTTGCATACCAGTTGTTCAACTAGCCCTGTAACTACCGATTATGCAACAAGTTTGTCACAAACTACTGCAACTTTCGAGATCGGCAACGCGGCTAAAAATAGCATGAAAGTATGCTACGCAGTCAATGGCGTGTCAGAAATTCAGCCCGCTACCTATCATGTTCAATATAACCCGAAATCAGCAACCGGTTATAGCGTACCTTCAGTTACGGCAGATTGCGGTGCTGTTGTAAAAGGCGGTACTAGCGATAGTATTAGCATGGCATTAGTACCAGGGGCTGTTTATCCTTACTTTATTCGCGTCAGCAATCCTTCTACAACTAACGGCTTAGTGCATTTGAAAGCCTATAACGATAAAGGTGTTGCGGGTGCCAAGACTATGGACTTTATGCTAAATGCGGGTCAATCTACAGGTATCATTAACATAGCAGATGTCGTTGCTGCAACGGGTGTTCCCTTGTTGACTACACCAAATGATGAAGCCGTTGACGGCACTGGTAAAGTTGTTGGTGGTAATGCTAACAAATTGCGTATCGTAGCTGATGCTGAATTTGGTGCAGCAGGTTCAACAGCCGTGAAATTAACGGGTATTACGCTCAGCAAAGATGGTAACTCGTTCATTATCTTAGCTGACTAAAGAGGTATTAATTACACCCTGAGTGTTTTGCGGGGTGTGATGTTTAATCAAAACCTGTCAAGTCATCGCTTGGCAGGTTTTTTTATGTCCTTCCTTTTATGATGCAGATTCGCAAACTCAATACTTTACGCGCAATGGCTGCCCTGATTGTGCTGATCAGTCACTACAGTAATTCAACACAGATATTTGGAGGTATTTTAGGGCGGGGTGCCGGGCAACTTGGCGTGATGTTGTTTTTTATGCTCAGCGGTTTTTTGATGGCTTATCTTTATCTTGAAAAAGACAGTACGCCAAAGCATATCCGTAGCTTTATTTTTGCACGAATTGCAAGAGTGCTGCCTTTATTTGTCATTATCGTCGGCGTTTCTTATGCTTCTTCTCAGCTTGGCTTTAATGCGGTATATCAAATCCATGATTATCAAACATTATTGGCACACTTAAGCTTTCTCTTTGGGATTTCCGTTCTCTGGACTATTCCCACGGAAATTCAATTTTATCTTTTATTTATCATACTCTGGCGGCTTTATGCGCAGTCAGCCATCTATTTTTACAGCATCAGTGTGTTGATTTTTATCAGTGTTGTGTACTTAAATTTTCCTCGTTATAGCGGTACATTTTTTGGCTTTCCTTATGATTTAAGTTTATTGCGAGCCTTACCTTTTTTTTTATCAGGCACATTATTAGGTCTGCTTTACCGCCGCTGGGCACCGCCCGCTACTTGGCAAAACCCTTGGTTTGTTGTGGCATTGTGCGCTATTCCATTGTTATATCCGCAAGTTTTTAGCCGTTTAATCGGTTACGAGCATCAACTGTGGCAGGATATCAATATTTGGCTAGTCATGACGTTGATATTTTTTATCCTGATATTTTTGACTGCCGAGCAGCATTGTTTATTAACCAATAGAATCGGTGATTTTCTAGGTGAAATTTCATATTCTTTGTATTTGCTGCATATGTTGGTATTGGTGCAAATAGAAGCCAGCGCACGCCAAGCCCCTTTTATGTATTTTCCTATCTTTATCCTGCTTTCTATTTTGTTGGCTTATTTGTCTTATCGTTTTATTGAAAAACCAACACGCCAATACATTCGCACTATCGCAAACATACATTAATCTACAGAAAATCCTAAATGATAGAGACGTTGTAGTTCTTCAGTGCTGAGTTGCTGCACAAGCTGCGGCTGATTTCAGATTGCGGAGTCATGCAGAGTTGATCAAAGTTGACTAAAAGAAAACGCTGTTCTCCAAGTTGTTCTCCTACTCGTACCGCCTGTTCATTGGCAGCCAACCAATAACGAAAAGCGGCTAAGGGTATCTCTGATGCCGATGCGGGGATATTGACACCATAAAGTGCAGCCCAATTGTAGAATTGTTGTTGATTTTGGCTATATGCCATGTCTAAGCCATGACGAATAACATGAATGTATTTCAGTCCACAGAAAAAATTTGCTAGTGGTTTAAGCAATAGATGACTGTTAGGTTCTTTCCAACCCCAGCCGATAAAATCAGTGGATATTTGTTGGTGAAAAATCTTTTGCAGACGCATCAGAGACCAAGTGCCTTTTCCATCGCCTTGTTGATTATGTCCATACATTGACATTGAGATGAGGGCTTGTTGGAGAAAAAGCCATTCTTGTATGGAGAAACGCTGGTTGCTACACAAAACTTTCTTGAGAAGATTAAAACCAATAGCGAGTTGTCGCGTATTGTTTCTATAACGATAAAACCATCGGGGGCGCTTAAGTAATAAGGTGTATAGCAAATTGTCATTGGCTTCATTGAGATCATTGCCTAAATAAAATCTTAAATTGAGCAGTAGTTCTGCAACAATGCGTGTGCCACTACCGCCAACGCCACCAATGACTATGGGCTGATTTTCATCAAGTAAATGCTGCATTAGGCTACCTTAATCTCTAATTCAAACAGATAACGCGCCGTCTTGAGCGCGATATGGTTGAGCAGGTGTTTGGAAATAATACCTATTTCTGCTATTTACGCATCACTGGAAACAGGTGCGTTACGCTGTCGCTAACGCACTCTATCGTAATACACTCTACCGTTGGATAAACACATCGGACAGGTCGTTGGCTTGTAGGACGCGCCCCATCCATTGTAGAAGCTGTGTGTCGTCGGCAGCTTGCAGGCGTTGGTCTAGGATATCGGGCAAGCCGCCGAATTTTTGTTCTAGTAAGTAGCGTAAGGAACGCGCAAGTCCTTCTTGTCTTCCTTCTTGTCTTCCTTCTTGTCGTCCTTCTTGCCGTCCTTCTTGTATGCCGATTTGCCAGCCTTTTTGATAAGAGGGTAGGTTGCTGAGTTTGGTGTTGCTTAACATGGCGAGTTCCTCGTTGACTAGGGTTTGTAGGTTTCTGTTTTCAGAAAGGATTTCCAGCATGGCAAAGTATTCTCGAAAGCCGCTGCTGTCGTCTTGTAACAGGGTTTGTAGGCGTTGGATGATGGTGCGTATCACTCTACTGGGGTCTTGTCCGTGAAAATCACAGAGGATGGCGAGTACCAGTGCGTCGGGGTTGTCGCAGTGTAAAAGGTGTTGACAGTCGAGTTGGCCACAGCCATTAAGTTAGGCGTGAAGTGGCGAATGTCCGTTCCCTGAGCCTGTCGAAGGGAACGGACATTCGCCACTTCACGCCGTCAGAGCGTCCTCCCGCTCCAGCAAGTAGGATGTGGTGAGGTACAAACCGCATCAATCACGAGGCAAACACATCGGATAGGTCGTTGGCGTGTAGGACGCGCCCCATCCATTGTAAAAGCTGCGTGTCGTCGGCAGCTTGCAGGCGTTGGTCTAGGGTATCGGGTAAGCCGCCGAATTTTTGTTCTAGTAAGTAGCGTAAGGAACGCGCAAGTCCTTTTTGTTCGCCTTTTTGTTCGCCTTTTTGTTCGCCTTCTTGCCGTCCTTTTTGTTCGCCTTCTTGTCGTCCTTCTTGTATGCCGATTTGCCAGCCTTTTTGGTAGGAGGGTAGGTTGCTGAGTTTGGTGTTGCTTAACATGGCGAGTTCCTCGTTGACTAGGGTTTGTAGGTTTCTGTTTTCAGAAAGGATTTCCAGCATGGCAAAGTATTCTCGAAAGCCGCTGCTGTCGTCTTGTAACAGGGTTTGTAGGCGTTGGATGATGGTGCGTATCACTCTACTGGGGTCTTGTCCGTGAAAATCACAGAGGATGGCGAGTACCAGTGCGTCGGGGTTGTCGCAGTGTAAAAGGTGTTGACAGTCGAGTTGGCGCGTGTCTATTTGGGTGTAAGCATAGCTTAAGTTGGGTTCGTCTATGCGGTTGGACATGCGTAGCCGTTCTTGTCCTATGTAAAGCAGATATTGGCGGATGGGCAGGTCGGGGTGTTCGTGGCGTATGTCGAGGCGGTAGCGTAACATGCGCCAGACCATCTGTGGGTGGTGGTTGTTTTGTACTTCAATGTGTAGCATAAATTCTTCGGGTTTTTTGACGTGTAGCACGAGGTCGGCACGGCGGTCTTCGATGCGTTGGTATTCGCTGTCGAGGAGTTCGGCTTCTTGGATGTCAAGTTCAAACAGGTATCGCGCCATGTCAAGCGCGATCTGTTTGAGGATGTGTTTGGATATAATGTCTTTTTCTGCCATTGCTGGGTTATTGGGATACGGGTTGTGGGGTGGGCGCGTCAGCGTCCGGCAGTTGTTGCAGGTTCTGGCGAAAGATGTCAGTAATTTCCTGTGCTTGGCGCGGATCATTGATGATGTAAGGAATAATCAGCATGAGCATTTCGGTGCGTACACGGTTTTGTTTTTTGACCTTAAACAAGTTGCCTAGTACGGGAATATCGCTTAATAAGGGAATGCCTGATTCGCTTTCACTTTGGTTGGTTGAGATTTGTCCGCCTAGTAACACTGAACCACCATCGCTTAAGCTTAAGCTGGTGTTGAGGTTGCGCGTTAAAATAATTGGCGAATTGATGCTGCTGGTGTTGTTGACTTCGGCTTGACTGACTTCTTGTTGTACTTTTAAGGCGATTTGATTGCCAGAATAGACGGTGGGGGTGACTTGTAAATTGACGCCTGTGCGACGGTATTGCACTTGTTGCAGTATGGTGCTGTTGCCGTCGAGTTGGCTGCTACCGGTGGTGTTGCTGGTGACAATGGGAACTTCAGAACCGACGCTGATGCTGGCAGCTTCGCCGCTACGCACCATAATATGCGGTTTGGAAAGAATGCTAACCCGATTGGTGCTGGCAAAAGCGTTTAGCGCGGCTAGGGTGTTGCCTGAGTTGCTAATTGGATAATAGGTTAAACCGCGACTGCCTAAGCCAAGCCCCGCACTGCCGCTGCCTGTTAATGTCCCTAATGTGCCGTCAAAAGAGCCGATACCTGCATCACGCAAGAGCCATTCAATGCCTGTTTCATAATCATCGGTCAAAGTCACTTCTGCGATAATGACTTCAATTAACACCATGCGCGGCGATTGATCCAGTTGTTTTAAGAGATTAAGCAGTTTTTCCCACTCATGATTAAAGCCATAAAAAATTAAAGAGTTGCGTACTTTATCTAAAGTCAATTTGGGGGTGGTTGCAGTTTCCGGAGGGGCTGTTGGATTTAAAACGCCACTCGCCAAAAGAGGATTGAGCGTTGTGGCAAGTTCTTCTGCCGTGGTGTTTTGTACTTGATAATAAAATAGACTTTGAGTCGGTGCAGGAGAACTCGGTGGTGGTGGCGTATCGAGTTGCTTAACCCAATTGCGCACATGTTGAGCTAACAAGGGGTCTGATGAAAAAACCAGTAATAAACGACTTTGTGGAATAGGTAGCAAAATAACTGGATAAGTTGATTGTGGTTGCAAAGAAATTTGATAGCCTTCACCACTCAAAACCTTGTTTAAGGCATCTGTTAGTTGTTCTACAGTTACATACACAGGCTTAATCATTAAGGTGTGACGCCCCCGCATGAGTGGGCGATCAAACATTTCAATGGTAGAAACCGCATGTTTTACAACATTTGGATTTCCTTTGATGAGTAGAGCATTGCGCTTTAAATCAGAAATTATATTAATTCCCTGATCTTTATAAAGTTCTTGAACCCAAGGTGTAACATCGCCCAATTGCATCGTTTTTAATTCTACAAGTTGAAACATCGGGCGATGCGTCACCGGCACCGACGGCAAAGTGCGTCCGCTGACCAGTAGCGGCGGCTCAGCACTGGCGGCTTCGGCGGCGGGCATAAAATGCAACACCTCGTCTTGCAGCACAATGCCCACGCCGTAATTGGCAAGGACGCGCAGGACGATTTGGTAAAACTGTTGCGGGGTTTGCGGTTGGGTGACGCGCAGGGTAACGAGATCGCTTTTTTCTTGTAAGGCTTGGCTGATTTGGAAATTTAAGCCGAGCAAGTTGCCATAAACTTCGTTGATAAAGGCGGGGAGCGGTAGGTTATCAACATTGATGGTGATCGGTTGTTGGCTGCGAAACTTGGGTTGTTGTTCGCTGGTGTTAAAAATCTGTGGCGCGGAAGAGGGTGGTTTGGGCGTGGTTTGGAAGCGTTGCTCGGCAGTGGCGGTGCTGGTTTGTGGGGCTTGGGCTTCTATGGCGGCGGCGGTGTTGGGCAGAATCTCATGGGTTGGGGTTGTTACTTGGAGTTGCGGGCGCAGGGGTTTGGGCAACGCGGGCTGTGTAAGGACATGTCGGTTATCTAAGGAGCTACAGGCGGTCAGTAGAAAGACACTTAAAAAGCTGAGAATAAGCGGGTAAAAACAGGTACTTAAGTGATTTTTCATGTGGCAGGTCAAATGGAAACGGAATGGCTTTGTGGTTTCCTAAAACAATTTAAGCAACGCCGGCCGGTTTTACCAACCTGTCGGCGTTGCTTTGCGGGTGAGAAAATTGGATTAGAAGGCGGGTTTGGTTGCGGCTGCTTTATCTGGAGTTTCAGTCGGTGCCGATTTGTCGGTATTTTCAGCTTCGCTGTTGTCGCTGTTATCCGTCGTTGTGGTTTTGCTCTTTTCCGTTGCTGCCGCTTTTTCAGAGGGTTCAGTGCTGGCGCCAACGGTGATTTTGTCCCGATTTTTTTCCAGTGTTTTCTCACCAATTCCGCTGACTTCGGTTAAGTCTTCAATAGTCTTAAAGGGACCATTATCTTCGCGGTATTTAACAATGGCTTCGGCTTTTTTAGGTCCAATGCCATCCAACGCAGCATCCAGAGTCTCGGCGTCTACTTCGTTGATATTGATCTTGTCTGCCATCACCCAAGGCGAAGACAGTCCCAACATTAAAAAAACTAAACAGGCTTTGAAAAAACGCATAATTCTCTCCTCTGACTATTTGATGCCAATTTGGGGTAAACACGGCTGTTACATAAACCGTGCATCATTTTAGCCAGTCAGGGATAGTGATGCAATTGCTATTACAGGGGGATTTTGCATTAAAAAATTTTGGTAGCGGCTAAAAAATTAGTTGCAGTTTTTGGCGGCTTTTTTAGTTTTTTGCAGAGATAAAAAAACCGCCCCGAAAGGCGGCTTTTTTAGACTAGATCAAACAACTGTTAGTCTTTAGGGGTTGGTTTTGGCACTATGTCTACATGAGCGCGTTTGAACACAGTCCATTTTTTGCTGGTTTTGTCGTAAATGGAGTTCACAAAACATTTCCAGTTGGCTTCGTCAATGTAGTTGTGATCCATGCGATAGTAGAAGCCCGGATAACGAGATTCTTCGCGGAATTGGATGTGTTTCATGTGAGCTTCGGCAGCCAGAATGCGGTGATAGTTTTCCCATGCACGCAACAGTTCATGCAGGTCTTTAGCACGCATTTTCAGCGCATCTTCTTTCAGCATTTCCAGTTTGTTTTCAGCCACTTCCATCATTTTTGCATTGGTGCGATACCAGGTTGCAACACCTGCTACATATTCGTCCATGATTTTTTGCAGACGGAATTGCAGCATTTTTGGCGTGATGTAGTTAGGATTCACGTCAATGGCGGTGGAATAGTCTTTGTGCTCCAGGAAAGTGCGTACTGGACGGTAGATTTCTGTAATTAGTTCGTCAACAGAAGTGTCCAGCTCTGGTTTCCAGTCTTTGTTGTCCATGACGAATTTGACCATAGACTTAGCACAAATACGACCTTCGGCGTGTGAGCCAGAGGAGAATTTGTGACCAGAAGCGCCTACACCGTCGGCTGCGGTGAACAGACCTTTAACGGTGGTCATAGAGCGGTAGCCCCAGTTCCAACCGCTAGGCAGATGCCCAGGAATCTTGTCTTTGTCGGCGTGCAGTTCTTCGGTAGGGGCGCCTAAGTCGGTAGGACCAGAAACCCAAATACCGCAACAACCTGAGTGTGAACCTAACAGGTAGGGTTCGGTGGGCATCAATTCAGAGTTTTTCTTTTCTGGTTCGATGTTTTCACCTGCCCATACGCCGGCTTGACCAATACACATATCCAGGAAGTCTTCCCAAGCTTCTGCTTCCAGATGCTTGATTTCTTTCGGGGTCATGTTTTCAGCCAGTTTACCCAGTGCGGTGACGGTATCCATGTAAATTGGACCGCGACCTTCCATCATTTCGTTCAACATGACGTGGTTACGCAAGCAAGAAGGCGTAACTGCGGCTTTGTTGTAAGGATAGTAGGGTTTCAACAGGTCTTGCGCACCTGGTTTGCTCAGGTATTCTTCACCATAAGCGTTGACTGCTTTGGATTTGAACAATAAGAACCATGCGCCTACAGGACCATAGCCGTCTTTGAAACGTGCGGGTACGAAGCGGTTTTCCATCATGGTCAGTTCGGCACCGGCTTCGGCTGCCATTGCGTAGGTAGAGCCAGAGTTCCATACCGGATACCAAGCGCGGCCTGTGCCTTCGCCAACTGAACGAGGACGGAAGATGTTTACACAGCCGCCAGCCACTAACAGGCAAGCCTTGAATTTGTAAACATGCAGTTTGTGTTCACGCACATTGAAACCAACAGCGCCTGCAACGCGATTTTTGTCGTTTTTGTCGTTGACCAGTTTAACGATGAAAACGCGCTCTTGGATGCGTGCAGTACCCAGGACTTTTTTCGCTGCTTCAGCAACGATCCATTTGTAGGATTCGCCGTTGATCATGATTTGCCATTTACCAGAACGAACCGGCTTGCCGCCTTCTAGCAAAGATTTGCCTTCGTCACCTGGCTGTTTCCAAATAGGCAGACCCCAGTCTTCAAAATGGTGTACAGAATCATCAACATGGCGACCTAAGTCGTAAGCCAAGTCATCACGGGTAATACCCATCAAATCGTTGGAAACCATGCGAGCATAATCAGCAGGATCATTATCACCTAAGTAGGTGTTGATTGCAGACAGACCTTGAGCTACCGCGCCAGAACGATCCATAGCGGCTTTATCAACCAATTTTACTTTGATGTCGTGACCTTCAGCTTTGGCTGCTTCTAACCAAGGACCCAGCTCGTAAGCTGCGCCGCAAGCGCCCATGCCGCCCCCGATCAACAGGATATCAACTTCTTCTTCGATAACTTGAGGATTTCCAAATGTACCTTCAGACATAATCTTAACCTTATTTGCTTATGTTTGTTGAAAGGAATTAAGTAAGTGCAACGCTACGCTTACAGACGAATCAATTCAGCCGCATTACCTGTTTTCAGGTAGCCGGTGTAGTATTCGTTTTCTTCGATCTTAGACAGGGTAGCAGTTGGTTTACCAGCGTAAGGATCAATAGAACCTTCTGGTGTGGTGCGGATGGGGAATTTGAAACGTTTCATTACACCATTACGGAATTTGATCGTCCACATGATGGAATCAGTACCACGCAAAGGCTGTACGGAAGCACCCATAGGCACAACGTCAGCATAGTGACGCACTTCGATAGCATTTTGCGGGCAGATTTTAACGCAAGAATAGCATTCCCAGCATTGTTCTGGCTCTTGGTTATAAGATTTCATGGCGTGACCGGTTTCAGAACCATCCTTGTCCAGTTTCATCAGATCATGCGGGCAAATATACATGCAAGCGGTTTTGTCTTGACCTTTGCAGCCGTCGCATTTTTCAGTTCTTACAAATGTAGGCATAGGTGTCTCCTTGGATTTATGACTGTATAAGAGGTCTCCGTCACGTCGCGCCTGATTCAATCATTCATGACGGCAGAACTGCTGTGTAGCAGTGTGTTGATTCTTCAAGATACTTGAACAATCAACCAGACAGTGTAGGCATCGCTATTCCAGGCAGTCGGCGCTGACTTGAAAAAATGCGCCTGAAACTCGATAGCGCATTATCTATCGTGCCTTACAAAAAACCAAGTACATTTATTCTTTGAATTGCATAAAAATCCTTTATTGTGTGGCAAAAGGCCTATTTATGCGCCGTATAAAAATTTGTTTTATGCTTATTTATCAAAAGATTAAATATAAAAACTGAGATTACTTGAGAGACTGTTGCGAGCGCTTATCAATTGCTTTGGCTCTTAATTTGGGTTTTGAGGATATGAGCGATTAGCCTCAATCCCGCTGTCGGCGACCGTTGGCAGGGCAGGGAGTTGAGGCGAAAAAGGCGTGGGCTTCTCTAGCTAATGGCAACAACTCAATAGGCTTTCAGCACTTGCTGTTTGAGTTTCAATAGTCCTTTGTGATTGGAGACTATGGCTAATCCTTCATTAATCAACGCCATGCTGCCGCGCAAATCGCCGGCTTTTTGTTTTGCTTGAGCTAACGCAGCGTAGCGGTCTGCTACTGCTTGGATGCCGGCTTTAGCACGCGCATCTTCTGGTTTTTTCTGCAATAGGGTTTGGTAGGTTTCGTAGGCATTGTCACCCGATGGACGGGTCAATTTGTCGGCTTGTAGTTGGGCTTTTGCCTGTGCAAGCAGTTCCTTATCCGGCACATTTTCATCACTGTTTTTGTTAGTGGGTGGTGATTTAGGATCAATTTTTGCTCTTAAGGTTTTCCAAGCTGCGTAGTTGGGTAGCACTTTTTCTCCACGCACGACCATCTGGCGGGCGCTGTCGAGCTTGTCGCTGCTAATATGAGTGCGGGCAGCGCCAGCATAAAATTCCGCAATTTGCTGCAAACCATCCTCAGCGCCTAGGTGCCCTGGTACAAGCATCAAGACCGCTTGGTAACTTTCAAAAGCGTTGTCATTTGCAGGCGTGGTGTTTTTCTGCTCTGCCACCTGCTCACTGGCTTTATTCAGCAACGCCTTTAAAAGCTGCGCACGGAGTTGTTGAGTCACCGTATGTTCGGGTGCAAATGCCCGCACTTCTTCGTATAGGTTAAAGGCGCTGTTGTTGCCCAATAAGCGTTGCTTATCCAGTAGCGTCTCCATGCGTGCCTGCTGATAATCCATAATTGCATCCAAAGCGGCATTGACGCTGACATGTTTGGCATCTTCTTGCTGCATTGCCGCGTAAGTTTGCAAAGCCTGTGGTAATTCATTGGCTTGCAGATGTTCTTGCAGTTGGGTTTGATAGGCGAGAAAAATAGTGTCTAGCAAAGGACTGGCAAGCGTGGGATCAAGAGGCAATAGTTCTTGATAGGCAGCAAAGGCGTCTTGTAACTGGCGCTGCTCAATGAGCATGTGGGCTTTTTGCTGTAATGCTTTGATCTTGGCGTCCTGTTCGGCGGCAGCGTCAAGTAGTGCGGGTGCGGGTTCAGATTCGGGTACGGCTGCGACTTCAGGCGCGGCGGCAGTGACGGGTTTATTTTCAGCGGCAGCAGTAGGCGCTTGTGCTGGCGGCGTTGTTTCTGCAACGGGCACAGGCGGAGCAACTTCTGGTGCAGGTGCGGTATCTGGCGCACTGACGGGCATTGCTACGTCTGTTGTCTCCGGCGAGACAAGGGCTTCAGGCGGCGTTGCTACTGAAGCAGGCGGTGACTCTGTAGGCTTTTTGGCTTCCGGTGCTGTGGGCGTTGTTGCTGGCGCAGGGGCTGTGACAAGTTCTGCAGGCGGTGCAATTTGGGCGCTTTCTGGCAGTGAACTGGCGACAGCAGGTGTGCTGGATGCTTCTTGCTGGCTTAAGGCTGGAATTTTTTGGCTACCCGCCTGTTGCGGTGAAGTGGGCTTTAGAGCTTGCCGCGAAATATCTTGGGGATTTTCCAGACGCGCTTTGTCGGCGTCTTGCACGGGTTGTTCGGCTTTGAAATGCGCCAACAGCGCTTGCAAATCAAAGGCACTAAAGTTAAGCCATTGATAGCTATAAAACAGCGCCATGCCCAGCCCTAGGGAAAACAGCAAAACCCACAAAAATGTGGGCAGAAAGCGCCTACGCTTTCCTTGCTGCAAGCGGAATTGATGACGATGGCGAAAATAGGGGTCGGAAGAGGGATTGATGTGCATAAAGCAATCTTTAGCCTTTATAATCTAAACGAATGGTCAACGGTTTTTCAAAAAAGCTGAAAAAACAGGCTATATACTTATAAAACAATTGGTTAGAAAACAAAAAGCAGCATTTTGCAGGTTTTAGCCGGTGTTTGCACCTAATCTAAAACACTCTAGTAAATGACTATAACAACTTTATGCCAAAGGATCACCCCTAAAAAACCACCACAAAATCAAATTTTGCATAAAACACTGTCTTTAATCCAGAATCAATAAAATCTGGCTAAAAACCATTTGGTAGTGGTTTTATAAGAATGAACATGTCTACAACTCAACCTAACCCAGCCAGTTTTGGAGCAATATTTAAATTATAATGGTGAATAAAATACCAGATAGCACCCATATGATTCTCTATTTTTTTTGAAAAAGATAATGTACTTCTGACTAATAGACTTGCTCAATTTTAATTTTAGGATTAAATTTATAAGCAAAAATCAATC
>DYPD01000005.1 GCA_020720115.1 Thiomargarita sp.
CGTGAGGCGTGAGGCGTGAGGCGTGAGGCGTGAGGCGTGAGGCGTGAGGCGTGAGACGTGCTCGCGTCGGTGAACAATGGGTATTTTAAACATCAGGATTCTCCTAAAAAGATGGGTTCATGGATATGCCCACTGAGGTATGACGCAGTTCAAACAGCTCTCCTGTGTAGGTATCCAGTGGGCTTGTCCCTTCTAATACAAATGCTTTTTGCTGAGAACAGCTAAGCGATAGTTGGCAGTAACAACCCGCCGGAAGGTTTTTGTTTTTTCGCGCCAATACGCCGCGCCGCATTGCGTAGTAGCTGGCATGAGGAAATCTGGGAGCGGCTTGACGGCTACGTCAGCCAAAACGCCGCATGGCGGCGTGGCTAAGCAGGCGCTTAGCCACTCCCAGCGTTAGCCGTTCCCAGCTAAATAGCCCATGTAGGTCGCATAAGCGAGCGTTTTGCGAACAAACCGCCCTAAAGACTGACGGAGCGTATTATTCCAGCGTTCTACACTTCGACAAGCTCAGTGCATCGCATGGGCTGTTTCGCCGGTTTCTTTGCCAACAGACTGGTGTGTTTCTGCTGGGAAAACCGCTTCGTATGCTTTCCAGAACTTGTACTGAGCGAAGTCGAAGTAATCGCTGAATGTAAACGCCTTTTTATAGTCATCTCGGATTTTATTCCACAATTTGCGGCAGGTTTCAATTCCCCGTTCACCAATGACAAAAGCGACTACGCTTCGACAGGCTCAGTGCACCGCTTGGCGAGTACGTCTACAAAGTGCTATCCACAGCCAACGCTTGTTACTTTTCGTCAGCACGAAACCGCACAATTCGTCCAATTCAAGTGCATCCCTCGATTCGTAAGGCAGCACAGTTTCTTTCAGCGACGGCAACTGAGTGGTGTCTTGCTTAAGCCACGCCGCGACGGTTTGTCGGCACGTCATGAAAATCCTTTCGACACTTCCGCAAACCGTGCATCTGTGAATAATTGTTTCGGATATCATAGGATAATTCCTCCTTAGGTTATTTTTTTCTGGGAAATTATGTCTGTATCACTAACTATTTAACCACTACCGCGCTGGTTAATGAGAGATGGAATATTTGCCGCAATAAGGGGGGTTTTCCTAACCTTTTTTTGGGCTATCTGTGCAATACTGGTGGCGGATTTTTACCACTACACAAGGAGAAACTCTAATGCTGAAATCTGTTAATACACTGTTGTTTTCTGTTTATGCGCTGGCGGGCTGGCAGGCTGTGAGTGCCGAGCAGATTCCCATGACGCCGGAACATTGGGAGATGTCGTCGCAGGCATTTAGCTTTGAGAAATATCTGGAGCGCGATGCGTTGCGCCTGGAGTCTGGCGGTAGCGAAACGCTTGGATTGGTGAAGGACTTGGTAGCACAGGATGGCACTTTAGAATTTGATGTGGCTTTCCCAGAAATGCGGGCTTTTATTGGGACTATTTGGCGTTTGCAATCGAATTTTGCAGACAGCGAGTTGTTTTACTTGCGTTCGCATCAATCGGGCAATCCTGACTCGATGCAATACATGCCCATTTACAATGGGTTAGATGCTTGGCAACTGTATAGCGAAGTGGGGCATTATGCGCAGGCGATGCCCTTTGATTTTAATCAGTGGACGCATGTTAAGTTGCAAGTGGCAGGCAATTTGGGCGAAATTTATGTGAAGGATATGGATAAACCCAAGTTGGTGATGCCTTTGCACCATAAGCCACAAGCCGGTATTTGGGGCTTGATGGTGGGGAGTGTGGAGAACCCTAAAGCTGCGGCGTATTTTTCTAATGTGAGCTTCACCGCAGGTACGCCTCAGTTGCACACTGCGGCGTTGCCGGTGGTGACGCCGGTTAAAGGCACTGTGATTGAGTGGCAAGTGTCTGATACTTTTGCGGAAAAAGATTTGGTTGGGACTCAATTGCCGGCTGCGCTGCAAAAAGCCTTAAAATGGCAGAAAGTTGGAGTGGAAGGTGATGGTTTGCTGAATCTGGCGAAAGTGCAGGGCTTGGCAGAAGATAAGGATACGGTGTTTGTGAAAGTGACTTTGCACGCTGATAAAGCGGTGGTAAAGCGTTTGGATGTTGGTTTTAGCGACCGCGTGAAGCTGTATTGCAATGGGCAGCTTTTATTTAGTGCGGATGATGCTTATAAATCCCGCGATTACCGTTTTCTAGGCTCTATCGGTTATTTTGATAGCCTGTATTTGCCGCTACAGCAGGGTGATAATGAAGTGTGGCTGGCGATTTCAGAAAGTTTTGGCGGCTGGGGCGTGAAAGCGAAACTGGAAGATATGCAGGATGTGCGCTTTAAGTAAGGGCTTTGAAGTTTTATAAGTTGGTTTTGCATAACACCCCATTTTGGGGTGTTATCTTTTTAAAATTCAATCTATTAATCAAGATAACCGGTTGGGAATTTCGCTTATGCAGGCAACATTAAAAGACTCTGTTATTCTCTCTGCCAAAGGTTTTTGTATGGGCGCAGCCGATGTTGTGCCTGGCGTCAGCGGCGGTACTATGGCGCTGATTTTGGGCATTTACCAACGCTGGTTATTGGCAATTCAATCCTTTGATAGTATTTGGTTGCAGCATGTGCTACGGCTGCATTGGCGGGAAATGGTGACTTATCCGCATCTGCATTTTTTGTTGCCATTGGTGGTCGGAGTTTTTACTGCGGTGGTATTTTTTACTCGCGTGATTCCATTGCCAACTTTGCTGCACACGCATCCTGAGCCGATTTATGGTCTGTTTTTTGGTTTAATTGTGGGTTCGATCATTACGCTGCTGTGGGAAATTGAGCGGTTGGATTGGTCGGCTTATGCTTTTATGTTGGTCGGCACTTTGCTGGGTTGGTGGATTGTCAATCTTGTACCGATGACGACGCCGGATGCGCCCTGGTTTATTTTTCTGTGCGGTTTTGTGGCAATTTGTGCTCTGCTGTTGCCAGGCATTTCTGGCTCTTTTATCCTGTTGATTTTACGCAAATACGATACTGTGATGAATGCTGTCGGGCAGTTGGATTTCGCGGTAATTATCCCTTTTGCGCTGGGTGCTGTGACGGGTTTAGTGGTTTTTAGTCGCTTGCTGAGTTGGCTACTGGCGCATTATTATCGCCAAGCGTTGCTGCTGATTATCGGGATTTTGACCGGTTCGCTGTGGGTGATTTGGCCCTTCCAGCAGCGCACCTACACCTTAGCACACGGCAAAGAGCATCTGATTGCCTCGCAACCACAGTTGCCTGTAGACTGGACAGCACAAAGCTGGTTGGTGTTGGGGCTGGCGCTTGGCGGATTATTGCTGGTGCTGTGGCTGCACCGCCTATCAGCTTCTCAAACTCACTCCTCTGAATAACCTGAACTAACTATGTCTATTGAGTCACCTTTTCTTACGCTTATCCTAAACGCCAGCTTGCTGGTGCAACTGGTCATGCTGCTGCTGTTGCTCATGTCCCTGTTTTCTTGGTATCTGATTTTTCGCAAATCGCGCAAACTCGCTTCCGCGCAACGCGACGCGCAAGAGTTTGAACAGACCTTTTGGCAAACGCAAAATCTGAACAACCTCTATGCCGGACTTGCCGAAAGCCGCGAGCCTTCTGAATTAGCCGCGATTTTCCAAGCCGGCTATGGGGAATTTATGCGCTTACGCAAAGTGGGTAGCACAGTGCCGACAGATTTAGTCGAAGCGGCACAACGCGCCATGCGCGTGGCACATAATCGTGCTGCCGAAGTGCTGGAAGCCGATTTAAGCACGCTTGCCACTATTGGCTCGATCAGCCCCTACATCGGCTTGTTTGGCACCGTGTGGGGCATCATGCACTCGTTCCATGCGCTGGGCGATGTGCAACAAGCCACTTTAGCCATGGTCGCCCCCGGCATTTCCGAAGCCTTGATTGCCACCGCTTTGGGCTTGTTTGCAGCCATTCCGGCGGTTATGGCGTACAACAACGCCATTGCTGGCGTGGATCGCTTGCTCAACCGTTACGAAGCCTTTAGCGAAGACTTCTCCAGCTTGCTACAGCGTCAGGCGTATCAATTCAGTAATCCCGTTGCGCTGCCTGAAAAAAGCACTATAAGCTGACCTTTAATTGGATTTTTTTCGGTTTTTGTTAGACCGAATGAGTTCCAATCTGACTGGGGCAATGCCTTGTTGCAACATACCCAAGGTCGTGGCGGCTTGTTTCGATAAATCAATCACCCGCCCACGACGCGCAAGGCAGCGGTCATTAATCTTCACCTCTACCGAACGATTATTCCCCAAATGCGTGACCCGCACTCGACTGCCCAGCGGCAATTTGGGGTGCGCAGCGGTCAACTTATGGGCTGCGTAGGTTTCTCCGTTGGCAGTGCGCCGCCCACGAAATTTATCCGCATACCAACTGGCTTTGCCTTCTTCCACATAATGGCTTTTCTGGCGGGATACTGCCAAAGTCTGCAACCTGGCTAAACTGCTGCTGATCGCTAAGGGCGCACTATGCAGAGGATTTGAGAGCGCATTTTGCCCACTTAGGTTGACTAGAAATAGCCCAACAACCGCGATACCGCTTTTTTTCAATAAACGCATAATGAAGAGTTCCAATGATTTTGAGGGTAGATTTTTCTGCACGCTTCTAGCAAACTAGCCTGAAGAGTTATGGTAGCTTACCGATGTTTTCAACTTTAAGACGTTGCACTTGCACTACGCATTGACCTGATTTACCCAAACTTATGCACGCAGAATTTCAGCTTGAACCTGGTTTAATCTACCTTAACCACGCCGCAGTGGCGCCCTGGCCCCAGCGTACTGCACAGGCGGTAGCGCGTTTTGCCCAAGAAAACCTGCACTCTGGCGCCCGCTATTATCCACAGTGGCTAGAGCGCGAAACCACTTTGCGCGAACAAGTGCGCGAATTACTCAATGCGCCAGATAGCCAAGATATTGCCCTGCTGAAAAACACCTCAGAAGCCCTGTCAGTCGTGGCTTACGGCTTATCCTGGCAAGCTGGCGACAACATTGTAAGCAGCCGACAAGAATTTCCCTCCAATCGCATCGTCTGGGAATCCTTACAAACGCAAGGCGTTGAATTGCGCCTCGCAGACCTTGCTCATTGCGCTGATCCTGAAGCGGCGATTTTTGCCCAAGTCAATCAACAGACGCGCCTCATTGCCATCAGCGCCGTGCAATATGCCGATGGCTTGCGTCTGGATTTAGAAAAAATCGGCGCTTTTTGCCAAGCCCACCAAATTTTATTCTGCGTAGACGCGATTCAGCACCTCGGCGCTTTACCTCTGGATGTGCAAGGCATTCACGCCGATTTTGTCATGGCAGATGGGCACAAATGGCTACTTGGCGCAGAAGGTTTAGCCATTTTCTATTGCGCCACCCAGCACCGAGAACAGCTACAACTCAAGCAATTTGGCTGGCATATGGTGGAAGATTACCTGAATTTTGACCGCCACGATTGGCAAATTGCCCACAGCGCACGACGCTTTGAATGCGGCAGTCCCAACATGCTCGGTATTCACGCGCTCAGTGCCAGCTTGTCGCTATTACTCGAAATCGGCATGGAACAGGTACAGCAAGCCTTGCAAGCAAAGATCGCTTATCTTTTAGAACAATTACAACAGTCTGAGCGCGTAGAAATTCTCTCACCGCAACAGCCCGCACGCTATGCCGGAATTGTCACTTTTCGTCTGCGCCAAATAGACAACAAGCTGCTATTCAAACACTTGCAGGATAGTCAAATCATTTGTGCCCAACGTGGCGGTGGCATACGTTTTTCACCACATTTTTATACGCCCAAAACCGATCTGGATAAAGCAGTAGCACACATATTTGCGCTACTCTAAACCCAGGTTTCCTTTCAGCAAAACTGCCTATTTTCATCTCAATTCAGCTATTTTCTCTCAACAACGTAAAGGAGCAGTTCCTTATGAAACAGCCGTACTTAAATATCAGCAGCAGTTTAGTGCTATGTTCTTTACTAGGATTGTACGCACCCGCCTACGCAGAAGCACCCGCTCCTGCCACAGCGATTGAAGAACCACAAGCAACGCCCGAAGAACAACCGAGCCAAGCCACTGCTGACAGTGATGCGCAAGAAGAACAAGCCGCTGCTGAAGCAGAAACCAGCGACATTGAACTCAGTTATACAATCAATGATGGCGCTATGCAGAGCGTCAGTGCTCCTATTGAACAACTCTTCAAATCGCTATTGGAGATTGTCAAAGCATCCATTGCTGAAGCAGCTAAAACTCCAGATCAAAGCGTAGCCACGCAAATCCTGTTGCCTTATCCAGAAGACATGACAGAAAGCGTTGAAGATGATTTACCCAATTTATCCCTACAAACCAAAGTGGGTGCAGATCAAAAAGGCGAAACCCAATTTACCATTGAAGCCTTTGAAAGCGACATCAGCAAAGAAGAGGAAGAGGTTAAAGGTAAACTCAGTTGGTTGGGTTTAACCGGCAATATGACCTATACAGGTGCGCTAGAATCACCTGCAGGCAGCTTTAAAGCGCCCGGATTAACCATTGGCATGGGTAAAGAAGGCAGCCTAAAACTGGAAGCCCTGAGTGTATCTGGCAGCTTAGACAAATACTTTGAACCCCTGACCTTAGATTTCAAATTGCCGCAGTTCAAATTTGATTCAGAGGAAGTCAAAATCCTAGTGGATAATTTCTCAGGAATGCTCAACCTGACAGAAGCAAAAGACGGCGTAAAGCTTGGTAGCGCAGAATTTAAGCTGAAAGACATGCAGTTTAATGTAGAACAGCAACTGATTGCAGTTAAAGATATTAATTTCAATGCCACCAGCGCAATGCAGAATGAAACCCTGCTGAAACAAAACACCCAGTTAAATATTGGTAACATCATTTTGCCAAAAGACGCACAAAATGAAATGGGCGGCTTAAATGATCTGAAAATGCAATTGAAACTTGACATAAGCAATATTGATGCAGCAACGGTGGCAAGCATTCAAACCACTATGCGCCAATTAGAAGCTCAAGGCATGGCAGCAGAAATGATGGGCATTGCCATGATGGGTAAATTCATGGAAGCAGGTCCAGCCTTGCTGAAACAATCTCCCAAAATTGCTATTCAACCGCTAGAAATCAATACCAATCAAGGTAAAGTAACCGCAAGTTTGAATCTGAGTTTTGATGGTAGCCAACCAGTGACTTTTGAAAAGCCAGAACAGCTTGTACAAGCAGTTCTGGGCGATGCCAAGGTGCAAATTTCTAAAGAGTTGCTGAAGAAAATGGTGCTAGAACAAGTGCGCGGTCAAATGCCAGAGGGTGCAGCGGAAAATCCAAACGCACCTAAACCAGAAGATATGGCAGAAATGCAAATTCAAGCCTTCATACAGCAGAAGTTTTTAGTAGATTCAGGTGAAACCTATACTATGGAAGCCAACCTGAAAGCGGGCAAACTGTTAGTTAATGGTCAAGAAACTCCTTTGCCTTTCTAACCAACCTGATACTTCGCATTCCCATCACGCCGAGATAATTTATTCCATGAATTTATCTCGGTGTTTTAGGAAAATAAGAGCAAGCGCAAATAAATCCGTCTTCTTAACGAAAATGCACGAATCCTGTATTTGCAACAATGGATAATTTGTGCAGCGTACACAGAAGATGCTCGGTTGCTCAGGGTGTTGCTTCAAGCCCGATTAGGGTGATTTTGCATGTCGGCGTTAATGCAGCCACTTGGAGTGATGAGCTGTTTTATCTCAATGAAAATCTGTACTGCGAAACGCTTTTTCAGGGGAATGCGCTTTTTTTTCAGCATTAAACGCTTAAAAACTGCTAAACCAGCGTATAATAGCCGCTTCTTTATCTGCTATAAGCAGCCTGCTGTTTTTTCATCCCTGAGAATTTCCGATGTCATCCACAAATCCTGTTCCCTCATTTTCCCAACTTGGACTCTCCTCGTTTGTGCTGCAAGCAGTGCAAGACGTGGGTTATGAAGCGCCTTCCCCGATTCAGGCAGAAAGTATTCCGCCCCTATTGGCTGGCCGTGACCTTATCGGTCAAGCGCAGACCGGCACGGGTAAAACCGCCGCTTTTGCGTTACCTCTACTGAGCCGCCTTGACCTGAGTATGCGTATGCCGCAAGTGCTGGTATTGACCCCCACCCGCGAACTGGCTTTGCAGGTTGCTGAAGCTTTCCAGCATTACGCGCACTATTTGCCCGATTTCCATGTGCTGCCGGTATACGGCGGGCAGGGCATGGATTTGCAATTGCGCCAGTTACGACGCGGCGTGCATGTGGTGGTAGGGACTCCAGGACGCATCATGGATCATCTGCGGCGCAAAAGTCTGTTGCTGAATAACTTGAAAGCAGTGGTGCTGGATGAAGCGGATGATATGCTGCGCATGGGTTTTATTGAGGATGTTGAATGGATTCTTGAACATACACCCAGCACGCGCCAAGTTGCCTTGTTTTCAGCCACCATGCCCGCGCCCATCCGCAAAATTGCTGAACGTCACCTGCGCAATCCGCTGGAAATTCAAATCCAGACCAAAACCACCACGGTCAGCACTATTAGCCAGTATTATTGGGAAGTCACTAGCGCCCACAAACTGGATGCGCTGACGCGGATTTTGGAAGGGGAAGACTTTGATGCCATGATTATTTTCGTGCGCACCAAAACCGCCACTGCAGAACTTGCCGAAAGACTCGAAGCACGCGGCTATGCCTGCGGTGCATTAAATGGTGACATGGCGCAAACACAGCGCGAAAAAACCATTGAGCGTCTGAAAAAAGGTGACTTAGATATAGTGGTTGCCACCGACGTTGCTGCTCGCGGATTGGATGTTGAACGCATCAGCCACGTTTTCAACTACGACATTCCTCACGACACAGAAGCCTATGTGCATCGCATCGGACGTACCGGGCGTGCTGGACGCACCGGAACGGCAATTTTATTCGTTTCACCCAGAGAAAAGCGCTTGCTACGCGCTATTGAACAAGCAACCCGTCAGCCGATAGCTCTGTTGCGACCGCCGACTCACGCCGATATTGCTGACCGTCGTCAGGAACGCTTCAAACAACAAATCAGTGAAACCATCGCCAGCCAAGAGCTTGGCTTCTTTGAAGAAATGCTGGAAGAATTTCAAAACGAACACAACATTGCCATGAGCGAGATCGCCGCTGCACTGGCTTATCAGCTTCAACGTGAACGCCCACTGGTGCCGGATCGCAATGCGGTTGCTCCGCCCGAACCCGCCCGTGACGAGGGCTATGAACGCGAACGTGGTGAACGCGGCGAGCGCGGTGGTGAACGCCCACAACGTAACCGTAATCCGCGCAAAGAGAATGCACGCGAAGCCTCTTCCACCGAGGCTGGCATGGTACGTTACCGCATGGATGTAGGGCGTGAACACGGTGTGCAACCTAAACACATTGTCGGCGCTATTGCCAACGAAGCAGGACTTGACAGCCGCCACATAGGACGCATTGAACTCCATGATGCTCATAGCACGGTGGATTTACCTGAAGGAATGCCGGAAGAACTGTTCAAACACCTACAGCATGTTTGGGTGTGCAATCGCAAGCTCAACCTGCGTCGTGCCACTCAAGAAAGTAGCAATGGACCACCGCCTTCCACGGCACGCAAAGAAACTCTGCGTCGTCAGACACAGATACGCACTAAACCTAAAACGCCTGACACAAACCGCGACAAAAACCCAAGCCAAAATCGTCGCCGAGGCAGAGGTAAAGATTAAACGCAAAGGCTTGGCAGGTTTTTAGAACCTGCCAAGCCTTTTAGGAAAACAGATAGAGATAATGCGTTTGTTTTCTAACGCACAATAACAAAAGCCAATCCCAACAGAGCAATAAGGGTTGGCCATTTCCACAACCAGCGAATAGCGTCTTCAGTGCGGTAGCGACCAAATACATTGGTAATGGCAACAGAGAAGAAGACTACTGCAAAGACTTTAGGTAAGAATGCCAGCCAATGAGCGCCTCCACCGAGAAACAAGGTGGTGTAGAGCACACCAATGGTATACAACTGGAAGCACTGCATCACAAACAAAGCCCCCATATATTTACCGCTCATTTCCACCATTGGACCTGTGGCAATTTCTGCTGGCGCGACATAGATTTCAAAGGGTTCTTTGCCCATCATGGCGTGCATGGCAAGCAAACCGCCGATAGCAAGCAAAGGCATTTGCACCAAGCCCCAGCTCTGTTGCTGTTGAATATTCACAATATCCACCAGATTGGTTGTGCCGTAAGTCATTGCCGCGCCCGCTACCACGATGACGAAAGGCACGTCATACGCCAGCATTGCCGATAAAGCGCGAGAAATGCCGATAGAGCCGTTAGGATTCGCGGTTTGCCCAACTCCCAACGCCATGCCGAGCATCGGCACCATCAGCAAGTACATCAAAGTAATCAAATCCGCTTGCGGTGCAAGCCCGTCCATACCAGGAACGGGAATGAAAATTTCCGCAGCGATATAGCCGCCAATCAGCATCATCACCGCAACATCGTGCATATAACCGTGAGAAATCTGCGTTTCTTTGCTATACAGTTTAACGATGTCGTAAATCGGCTGTAGCAACGGCGGTCCCACGCGGCGTTCAATGCCCGCCCGCACACGGCGCATCATCAGCACCAGTGCCAATCCCACCATAAATGCCACCAACGGCATCAATACCATCTCTAGGAATAATACGCCCATGTCCATGTTTTAAGTCCCTTAAAGTAATAACTGGTTGTTTAAGTCATCGTCTTGGGTAAATTTACTCGTTTACCTTCGATTTCTCTACATTTAGACGGCATATTTTTCTACCGTTGAAATCAATTGGTTTTTGATACCCCTTTTTCACAACCCAAAAAACCCAATAGCGGGTAGTCTGACGAAAACATGTTGCATACAAGACACGATCCCCTACGAGAAATGCTGGGCAACGATAAAGATGTTGCCTACCCTACCGGACTACACGGCTTCTGCCGAATGGTGCGGGGGAAATGGTTATTTGTAAACATCGCCTCTTGGACCGATATAATCCACATAAACAGTCATTGAAGATTCATCTACCCAATAAATCACCCGCCAATTACCGACCCGTAAACGCCGATAACCCGCTCATTCCCCAAGCATAGGCATGGAATGAGCGACATTCGCCGGATCAGTGCCCAATTGCCGAATAGCCGTTTTGATATGATCCTTCTGTCCAGTCGGCAGGCGTTGGAGATATGCCCCAGCGCGCTTATGGACAATAATGCGGTAACTCATAACGCATCTAAATCCACATACGCTTCCACATTACCGCATTCCCTGTCGCGGCGGGCTTCGCGTAAACATGACAGAGTGTCTTCGTCCAAGTCCCAGTCCAGGCGTTCAAGAATCTCCAAATACTCTTGCCAGGGTAAAATTACCTCTGTCGGCTGTCCTTGTGGATTGACAATAAATCTGGGGTGAATGGCTGCTTGCATGTTTTTTTCCTTTCCCTCGTTCCCGTCGGGATGATGAGATCGAGAAAATTTACCGTACCAAGTCATCGGGTCAGGTCAGGGGGATTCGCATGGTTGATCCATATCATTGTACTGTGGATAACCTCTTTTCGTCGCCCACCATTATGTGACACAACCCAAAAACCCTAATGGCGGGCAGTCTTTTAAGGTGAGCAATGAAAAGAGGTTGCACACCCTACACGGCTATCGCTTATGCGACCTACGCGGGCTTGGCTTATAGATTCACACAAATTTACGCCCTTCGCGGATAAAGCCGACAATCTCATCTGTGCTTAAATTTAATGGAATACTTTTTATATCCAAAGGCGATTTTTGGGCGTGTAACGGAGTCAATATAAAAACCTGCCCATTTTCGCCGGTAATTTGTACACTGCCTTCTAAAGCAGCTTATGCAAAGATAACGGCTAAATTTTGTTGTATTTCTGCAAAGTTATACACTTGCATAAGCGTTACTCCAAAACAGTGATACCGAGCGATTTTGCTGCATGTATTAATCCTGAAATGGTGAGCAACGAAAAGAAGTTGCACACCCTACACGGCTATCTATTTTTTGGTAAGTTGTTGTTTATGGAGACTAAAACATGTTGCATACAAGACACAATCCCCCTGCGAGGGCTAAACACGAAATGGTGGGCTACTAGGTGTTCATGGAAATTTTTTATAAAAGCCTTCACGACTGCCGACACGCAAAAATTCAATAACCTCTCCGTCACAATAAATTCCAATACGGTAACGATAATCAAATTTAATTCTGTAGTAATGAGGATAACCACTCATTTCTTCTAAGTTATCAATACTTGACAAACTTTCAATCACTTGCGCCTGAATCAAAACCTGCTGGATTTTTTCTTTGATTCGCTTATCGTTAATCGCAAGTGCTTCTTTTTCAAAACGCTTGCTAATCTTTATTTTCATTGCGCCAAACTTTGAATAAACGCTTGTGTTTCTTTTTCGCTTAGAAACTCGTTTTCGTCTTTTGCTTGTTTACACGCCAAATAAAAAGCAAATTCTTCAAGTTGTTGGTGTTGTTTTTGCCACAACTCATTGAGAAATTCACGTTGCACGGCATCAGGTAATGTCTCATAAAGTGCGTAAAGACTATGAGCAATATTGGCGTTAGCTTGCAGAACAGTCATTTTTCAACTCCTCTAATCGTTTTAATTTGCCGGATGAGGTATAGCGAATACGGAAAAACCCTCGCATTGCGCTGTTGCTTCATGCGGGCTACTTGCTAAACACGAAATGGTGGGCAACGATAAAGATGTTGCCCATCCTACACGGCTACACGGGTTACGCAGGATACGAAGCGTCTTTGTGGAACGCGCAGAGCGCGAAAGTCACCGTGCCGCGTAGAACGCTGGCACGAGAAAACAGAATCCCCAGCGTCAGGTACACGCTTTGTTAGGCGGGTTTTGGTTTACGACAAGATTTTTTCATTGAACCATTGCACCAAAAAATCAATATTATTCATCGCCGAAAATGGTTCATCGTTAACTATACGAAGAATACAATTTTTGGAATATGACCTTATTAAACTAATATCCGCGTCAGTGACTTGGTAACTTCCACTGTGTACAATTTTTGACCTGACTTCGTACAATTCCCGAATTTCACTTGATATTTTCATGCGATTTTCGAGATTGCTACCGAGTAAGTGGGCGACTCTTGTTCGCAATCTGTATCCCAACTCTTCTTTTTCATTATCCAATAGAATCAAACTTTCTAACGATATAGCGTATAAAAGGAACGCTTCTTCTTTCTTGCCTTCTACAGTTGCTTTACCTGCCCATTGAATTGCTGAGATAATTTTATCTTCTAATCTATTTCGTTTTTTAGAAAGAAGATTAGCTATTTTTGAGAAACCCCAACTACGTTTTTTATCATTTTCAAGTAATTGAGGAAAAGAAAATGGTATAAGAGGCCCAGCAACTTCCCTGCTAAAACTTGTATTGGTAGTCCATCCAACGCTAACCCAAAGACAGGATAATACACACTAAAAATTGTTGGCTTAGTTGTAAGAGAATTTTGTAATTCGTCTATTGCTACCTTGAGCCTTTGCTCAAATGACTTGTCTCTCCGTTTTTCGTGAATATCAAGAGCGGTTAATATTGTTTTTTGATATAGCGTTCCAATGGCTTTCGGGCTAATGCTTTCATTGCCAATAGTATCAATTAATAATCTCAAGCATTGTCTGTATTGTGTGGCTTCTTTCCCACTTAATAGAAGAGTGCCTTCGTCTGCTTGCGAAAAGAACAAATCATACTCAGTTTCCCGAGATATTCCTTCAACAATATCCAGTGATTTAATAAACTCCGAAATTTCATTTAGGATGGAAGACAACTTGTTTTTTGACATTATATTTACTTACCTATGACTACCGCCTACCTAGAATTAGACACCCTAAAAGGCGTAATTTTTTACGCCTCCTATGTGTCTAAATCGAAATAAAACACCCTAACTATCTGTTTGTCAAGGATATAATATTTTTGAATATACCCTTAAGGCGCATCTTTTTGCGCCGTCATCCGCCATGATGGAGTTCTCAAATGTCGCATACTTTGACACTTCGACAAGCTCAGTGCATCGCAAGCTCAGCGCAAGTGATGCTATCGCTTATGCGGGCTACGCGGGCTAACATCTAAACAATCAACGCCATCGCCAGCACTGTGACCATCAGTAGATAGAGGGCGGGGTGGTTGATTTGATGGAAACGGTAGGATAGTTCGCCGCTCCACTGGATGAAGTGGCGGATGCCCATTTCGATGTTGAGGATTTGGTTGCGAAACCAGCCGCCAATGACGCGCATGACTCCAGGGTAGAAGTTGTGCGAGTAGTGGTAGGGTACGTCGGCGGAGAGGAAGTGTCCGCCCGCGTAGTTGTCCCATTGGTGGGTGATGTGGCGGCGGTTGCCGAAGAAGTAGAAGATGATCGCGCCGATGGCGATGCCGTAAATGAGAATGCCAACGACCCAGAGCATGTTGAGGCTGCCGGTTGTCCATTCTAAGCCGCCGAGGTGGTGCGGTAGGGGGGCGTAGCCGAGTGCCATTTGTGCTTTGTCAACGAGGCTGAGGGCTAAGCCGGGCATTAGTCCAGTGATAAAGCCTAGGATGGCTAGGGTGAGCATGGGGAGTAGCATGGATAGGGGGACTTCTTTGACTTCGTAGTGTACTTTGCGCAGTTGTCCAAGGAAGATGTTGTGGATGAGTTTGTAGACGCTAAGGATGGTGCCTAGGGTGCTGATGCTGGCGGCGACCAGTAGCATGGGCATTCCTTGGTCGAGGAGGGATTTGTAGATGAGCCATTTGGAGACGAAGCCGTTCATGGGGGGTAAGCCCGCTAAGCCGATGATGCCGAGCAGGAGGACGATGTAGGACCAGGGCATTCGGGTGATGAGTCCGCCGAGTTTGTCTAGGTCGGTGGTGCCGGTGCGGTATAGGACGGCGGTGACGGCGAGGAAGAGGGCGGCTTGGTAGGTGGCGTAGTTGAAGGCGTGGAGTAAGCCGCCGGCTACGCCAAGTGGGGTGCCGACGGTGATGCCGAGTAGCATTAAGCCGCCTTGTCCGATGCCGTGCCATGCGAGTAGTAGGCGTGCGTCGCTTTGTTGGAGGGCAATGTAGGTGGGGATGATCGCGGTGAGTGCGGCGATCCACGCCAGTAAAATGCGGGCATCAATAAAGCTAAATAAAGGTAGCATCAGGTGGTGCAGGCGCTCAATGCCAACAGGTTGCAACAGCACCAGAGCTAATGCAAATAATCCCATGCGTGCTGAAATGGCGCTTAAGAAACTGGCATTTGCGCCTGGGGTTTCGGCATAAGCATCTGCCTGCCAAAGATGAAAAGGCAGAACTGCCATTTTGATGCTGAAGCCAGTGAAAAATAATAACACCAGTAACCATAAAAAACTGTCTGGCAAAGTGGGGATCGCAGCCCAAAAATCTTCAAAACGACTAGAACCCAGTTTGACAATAATCAGCACTATGGCTGCAAACAATGCCATCGCCCCGCTCATGGCATAAACCAGGTAACGGTAAGCGGCATCGGCGGCTTTGCCACCTGCATGAGTCATCATGAAGAAGCTTGCCCAACTGACCAATTCCCAGCCAATAAATAGGCTCAGGAAATCCTGGCTGCATAGCAAGACCAGCATAGAAAATACGTTTAATGCAAGCACTAGGTGCTGTATACGCATGTCTTTTTGGCTATCTTGCCAATCACCTGCGGCAAACCAACTGGCAAATAAGGCTGCGCCCGCTGTGATAAGCGCGAAGAACCAACCAATGCCGGACATTCCCCAGCTAAGGTTGAAATCCATAACCATCAGGCGCAAGCCAGCTTCCAGTACAAGATCATTTTGCATGTCGCCATACAAGCCCGCCAGCATTAAAAGCTGGATACTATAAGCAGCAACGCCGAACCAGCCTGCGTCACGGCGCTGTCCGTAAAAGTACATGAAGACAACAGTCAGCAGGGATAACAGTAATAAGGCATCCAACAGATTCATGGCAAAGCATCCAATTAATAGTCAAGTTTCCAGGCAGGCAAGGTATTGTAAATATAGGCTTTGACATCGCTTGCTTGAGTAGCAATAGTGGTTAGATTATGGTTTATAGGATCAATCATTAGCATGACCAACAACAACAAAACAGCAACAACAAGCGCCGGCTGTAATTCACGTTTATGCGGCATACTAGGAGGTTGCTCCGCAGAGTTTTGGTATAAAACGCGAATGAAGCGGAAAAAATAGGCTGCTTCAACCACAATAGACAATAAGAACACAATCATCGCAATTTGATACCAATTGCCCGCTGCAAAACCCGCTTGCAATAATACAAATTTTGCCCAGAAGCCTGGTAAGGGCGGGATACCAATCATGGACAAAGAAAATACAATCAATAGAAAGCTGGCAAGCGGCGCTTTTTGCGCCACACCGCGCAAGGAGGAAAAATCACCCCGCCAATTTTCGGCAAGCATAAACAAGCCAGTTTTAACCAAGGCATGATGAAACGCCAGCGCAATGCCACTGAGAATGCCTAAAGGACCAGGGATAGAAAAAGCAATGGCAATGACGCTGAGTTGTCCAATGGAAGAATAAGCCAGGGTGCGGCGTAAATCCTTAGCATGAAAAGCCGCTAACTCCCCAGTTACCAAACCCGCTACCCCTATACCAAGCAACAGCATGTAGGCATATTCATGCGAGTACAGCAACAGCAACAAGCGCAGCACCACGACCATCGCCAACTTGGAAACAATACCTGCCAGCAAGGCAGAAACTCGCACTGGTGCATGAGCGTAAACTTCAGCAACCCAGGTATTGACGGGGAAAAGTTCAGCCTTCACAGAAAAACCAATCAGCATCAAAGCAAAGGCGCTTAAGCCAGCAGCGCCCTGTAAAAGCTCAGGCGCTAATAAAGTCAGATGTGACAAATTTAGCGTCCCTGTTAGGGCGTAAATGATTGAAATGCCGAGTAAAATTAAAGACGAGCCTAGTGATCCAATAAGCAGAAAACGTAGACTGGCTGCGTAACCACAGGCATCGCCTCGGCGGCTTGCAGACAAACCATAAGAAGCTACGGCAACAATTTCAAAAAACACATAAACGTTAAATAAGTCACCCGATAACACCAGACCGCTACCGCCACCCACAATCAGTAACAGTAGCATTTCTTCTTTAACCCGCCGATGCCAAGCACCCAACCAGAGCAGCAAACTTCCACTCAGCAATAGCAAAACAAACAAAAGCGACAAACCATCTATATAAAACACAATACCCAATGGCGCGGTGAAGCCACCCATAGCCATGCTTTGTGCACCAACAACCTCAACGCCATGCCAAAGCCCAAGGCAAATAATCAAATTAACCACCAAGATAAGGGGCGCAACCCAACTACCCACTTGGGCGTAATGCCGATAAACCATTGGTAGCATAAATGCGCCAAGAAAAGGCAAAATGACCAACAAAATCGGACCCATCATGCGGTTTCTCCCTCATTTATCATCTTGCTTTGCAAAGTTAAATTAGTATCCGTTTGGAAGGAAGCAGGAGAATCGCCAGAAGTTTCAGGTACAGCGGCAATTTTTTTGGCAATTTGACGCACATCTAAAGTACCAAAAGCGCGATATATTTTAATAATCAACGCCAAGGCTAAGGCTTGCACACCAACCCCAATAACAATGGCTGTCAGGACTAAAGCTTGAGGGACCGGATCAACCATGCCAATAGTATGTAAGTTGGTGAGGGCAGGGTCCACTAAAATAGGCGCATCAGCATAAGGACGATAACCTACAGTGACGAGAAACAGATTAACGCCTGATTCCAACAATAATAATCCTAACACCATGCGAATGAGGTCATGATAAAACACCATCGCAAATATACCCAAGGTGAGCAACCCAATTGCCCCTAGATAAGCAAAAATGGGAATCCAGGTCACATTATCCATTGTTTTTAATCCCTAATTTGAAATCTTCTTAGGTCTGGGTAAAACGAGCCAGCAAGCCCGCCAGCTCTGAACCTACTTTAATACCGATAGCTGTATACAGCAGTGGCAAGCTGCCAGCCGAAACGAGATCGCCAACAATGCCAGGCGATCCTAGTGGGGCAAGAAAATAGCCCTGTCCAAAAAGCCCCAACAATCCAATCACGATAAAGCTACCGCCAGCTAAGCCTTCTACTAAACTACTTACATTGTGTGAAAATGGACCTGCGGGAGAAGTCAGTACCGGGATAAAAAATGCTGCGGCTAATACTGCACCGCCCTGGAAACCGCCGCCCGGTGTCAGGTGACCATGTACAATAATGTAAGCGCCTAGCAGGAGCAAAAAAGGAAACAATAGATGCGAAGAGATTTGCAAAACGAAGCCAGCAGCAGGAAAGCGAACTAATGGTTGTAAGTTCTGCGCTTCTTCTTCAGGAGAATTAGATAACACCATGCCCGCTGCGGTTGCGGCGACAAATAAAATGATGAGTTCACCTAAAGTGTCTAAGCCACGATATGCCAGCACTACTGAAGTGACTATGTTCGCTGTACCCACTTCTTTTGGCGCAAGCGCAAGGATGCTTTGTCCAATACCATTTAAGCTGCCGTTAGTGTAAGGAAACTCGGTAAGCACTAGAGCGAGTAGAAAAGCCAAACCTGCTAACAAAGCTAAAGCTGTAATATCTCTAAAGCTCATAAGTTACACCTGGTCTTTTGAGGGAGGAGAAGGAGGATTTTCAATATGCCACAAGCCTACGCGGCGCAAGGTCAAAACTAATAAAACCCCGCTTAAACCTGAGCCTACTGCGGCTTCAGCCAGCGCCACATCAGGCGCACGCAATAACACAAAAAGGATGGACAATGCCAGAGAAACAACGGAAGTTGCAACCACTGCCGCCAGCGTATTACGCAACACCAGTACGCCAATGGCCGCACTCAACATGACCAGCACGGTAGCCAGTGTCAGCCAAAAAGCCATTAACCTTCTCCTTTATCTAAAGCGGCACGATAAGGACGCAAGCCAGTTTTGTAAGCCGCCCGCGCCAAAGTGGAAGAAGCGATGGGGGATGTCAGCAAAATGAATAGCGCAATGAGTAACAATTTAGGCCACCATAGCGGGTAATAGACAGCTATGCCTAGCAAAACTGATAAAGAACCTAGCGTGGTGGCTTTAGTGCCAGCCTGAATGCGATTATAAACATCTGGCATACGGAACAACCCTAAAGCACCGAGAAATAAAAACGATGTGCCCAATAAAATCAAACTGGCGCCAATAATTTGCATAATTAATCCGCCTCTTTTTGAGATGAAACCGCGTCAGCCTGCTTCGCATCTGGCTCAATCATCCTTGCAATCACTACCACAGCAACAAAAGCCAGAGCGGCATAGACTAGAGCAATATCCAAGTAAATTGAATTGCCAAAGAAAGCCGCCAGCCAGACCAATGCGGCAGTGGTAATGATAGCGAGCGTATCTGCTGCAACCACGCGATCAGGTGTCGTAGGTCCAGCAAAAAAGCGCCAGATCGCTAAGGCTAAGGCTGCCAAACCTATTACGAAGGCGAGCACAATGAGAAAGTTTTCCATGAGATTATTTAATAAATTTGCTGAGATAGTATTCAAACTGTGCGGCAATAGAAGCTGTCGCGTGTGTCATATCGCGCCCTGGAGTGCTGTCTATCCAATGGATTTGCAAGCGATCTGCAAACACATCTACGGTTAGAGTACCAGGCGTTAAAGTAATGCAATTGGCGAGTAGCAGCTTGCCTAAATCAGAACGCAAATGGGTTTCTACTTCGACAATCGCGGGGTTAATGGGTAAACGCGGAGACAGAACGCGGGCAGCGACGTCCAAATTGGAACGCAACAGCGCCCACAAAAACACCCCGACATAAACCAAAACATACAACGCAATAGCGGGGTGCCATTTAATGGCATCTAGTATGTGTAAATGCGGCTTGGAAAGCCAAGCTGTCAAAACTGCGATGATCAGCCCGATAGAAAGCTCGGCGGGGTCAAAAGTGCCGACCATCAGGAGCCAAACTGGATATATAAAGGCTGTAGCGAGCAGGATACGCTGCCAGCCGTATGCTGCTTGAGGCACATTTACTGAGGAGGTATTGGTATTCATAATCCTTGATTTACCCAACCAAACTGGAAAAATCCCTAATCCGGGCTGATGCATTCTCCCCATAGGATAGGAGGAACGTCCTCTAATGTAAACAGCTTCAACCCAAACGTGATAAAGTTTAAATGTTCGCTACATTTTATGACACGATGGTTACAATCCCCACCAAAACAGGACTAAACATTTTCTCGCAAGCTGCTACGCCTATGCTCCCTACTGAATTTTTACCTTCCCAACCGATCAACGTGTTGCTCGTGGATGACCAACTCATCATCTATGAGGCGCTAAAACAATTGCTGGCAAGTGAAACAGACCTGAAACTGCATTACTGCGCCGATCCTTCTGAAGCCATTCCGCTGGCAAATCGCATTTTTCCGACCGTGATTTTGCAGGATTTGGTCATGCCTGGTTTAGACGGCTTGGCGTTGGTGCGTTACTTTCGTGCCAACACCGCCACTCGCAACGTGCCGCTGATCGTGCTGTCTAGCAAGGAAGACCCAGGCGTGAAAGCCGAAGCCTTTGCCCTGGGCGCAAATGATTACATGGTAAAGCTACCAGATCGCCTGGAAATTATTGCGCGTCTGCGTTATCACGCACAAGGCTTTATTCATTTTTTGCAAAGAAACGCTGCCATGCGCGAACTGGAAGCCGCGAATGCGCAGATTACCGCACTGAATGAAAAACTGGCTTCAGAAAATGTGCGCATGCGTACTGAACTAGAAGTCTCGCGGCATTTACAACAGATGCTCCTGCCGCATGACGCCGATCTCCGCGTTGTGCAAGAATTGGAAATCGCCGGCTTTATGCAACCCGCCGACGAAGTGGGTGGCGATTATTACGACATCATTCCGACGGACGACGGCGACGTATTTATCAGCATCGGCGACGTGACCGGACACGGCTTAGAAAGCGGCGTGCTGGCGATTATGGCGCAAATGGGCGTGCGGGTTTTGCTGGCGGCAGGTTATACCCAAGCCAAGCATTTCTTTCCGGCACTCAACACCGCGTTGCACGCCAATGTGCAGCGCATGAAAAGCAATAAAAACATGAGTTTAGCTTTATTGCGTTACCAGCAAAATCATCTGGAAATCAGCGGTCAACACGAATCCGTGCTGTTGGTTCATAAAGGGCAATTGCAAATTGTCGAAACAGACGAATTGGGCTTTCTAGTGGGTTTCATGCAAGACATCACGCCTTATGTGCAGCAAGCGCAGTTGCCTTTTACCGCTGGAGACGCGCTGGTGCTCTACAGCGACGGTATTGTTGAAGCAGAAAATCCGCAGCGTGAAGAATACGGTTTACCGCGTTTGTGCGAATTATTAAGCAGGCACTGGCAAAAATCCGCGCAAGCCTTACAAACCGTCATCTTAAATGATGTGCGCCAGCATATAGCCAGTCAAAAATTGTTTGATGATATGACGCTGGTTATCTTAAAACGGCGGTAAATCTTGGAGGTTAATACATGACACCGCGCTTTTTGGGCAACTTTATTGAACCCTCAGAACACCAAACCGAATATCTCCATATTGGATTTTCGCCCAGTTCTATTCCCCTAAAGCAGCGTTGGCGCAACAACGGTTTATCCGCAGACTTTTTAGCCGATTACCTCAGTGCGTTTTATCCAGGCGAAAATACCCAACAACATGAAGAATTGCGTGATTCGGTCAGTCACATCGCCAACGAATTACTAGAAAACGCCATGAAATACAATGATGAAAGCGCTGTTTGCCCAATCCATATTCGTTTGCACTTAAATCCTGAGCATTTGCGTATTTATGTCACCAACAGCCTCACCTTTGAACACCAAACACACTTGCAAAAATTTATTGAAAAACTATTACACTCAGACCCCCAAAGCTTATATTTACAACTCATTGAAACCTCCAGTTTGGACACTTCTTTGGAAACCTCTGGGCTAGGCTTGCTGGGTCTGTTAGAAGATTACCAAGCGCAACTTGGCTGGAAATTTAGCCAAACAGAGAGCGAAGGTGTCTCAATTTTATTAGTCACCACTATGGCATTACTTCCGATAGAAAACCATGAACATTCAGGGTGATGGTTACAGCGTGCAATACCATGCCGCAGATGCCAGTCTGCAAATGCAGGGCATCATGCGCCTCAAAGGCGAAGAATATGCGCCGCTAGTGGCGCTTTTAGAGCACATTTTGCTCGCCGCCCCAGCGGTTATTCATTTGGATTTACGCCGACTTGATGCCTTAAACAGTTCCGGCATCACCACCTTGGCTAAGTTTATTGCTCAAGTAAACCGCTTAAACAATAGTCGCTTAGTGGTGCTGGCTTCGCCCAATAGTGCGTGGCAAAAAAAATCATTGCATAATTTTCAGCGGCTTATGCCAAATTTGCAGACTAATTACCAACCGGAGCAAAAAATGGAAGTGCGCGGAATGGAAGTGCGCGGAGAGGAGTTTAGCCTGACCTATGTCACCGACACAGGCGTTATCCATTGCCAAGGCATAGTGCGTTTGCAGGGTGATGAATATCGCTCGATAGCGGCGTTACTGGAACAGGTAGCAACGCAACCGCCAGCCCGTTTGATGCTAGATTTGCGCGAATTACAAGCACTTAACAGTTCTGGCATTACCACATTGGCGCGTTTTGTAGCAAAACTTAATCAGCAAGCCAACTATGCCTTAACCGTGCAAGGTAATCCTCAAATTGCCTGGCAAAAAAAATCTATCAAAAATTTCCAACGCTTAATGCCCACTATTGAGTTTGATTGGAGCACTTAAAATTGATGCCAGAACTGCCAGATATTCAGGGGTTGCTACAAGAAATCAGCGAATTGCGTGCGCGGGTTAAACACCTAGAACGTGAGAAAAGTGAGTTAGAACTCATTTTGAAAATGTCCAATGAACACTCAGATGAAGTTGAATCAAATCTGTATCACCAAACCCAACATTTAAGCGAAGAAAAAGCCGCGCTAGAAGTGATTCTTGAAATGAGCAATGAGCACTCAGATGCGCTGGAAGCTGATCTCCGTGCGCGTGCTGATGCGGCGGTGCGCAATAATGAACGCAAATTGCAGCAATTTCTAGAAGCAGTGCCCATTGGCATTTTTGTTCTGGATGCGCAAGGTAATCCTTGTTATATCAATCACACGGGTTTAGCGGTGTTCGGCATTTCTCCAGCAGAGTCATCGCTGCCTTTGTTGGATGTGGTACGTCGTCAGCATCTATACAAAGCAGGTACAGAGCAACTGTATCCCTTAGAAGAACACCCAGCAATTTTGGCATTGCGCGGACAACCAACACAACGTGATGATGTAGAACTGCGCTATCGTAAGCAAAAGCTTCCGCTAGAAATCTATGCCAGTCCCATTTTTGACGAAACGGGCGCAGTGACTTATGCCATCGCCGCTTTTCACGACATCAGCACGCGCAAAAAAACCGAAAGTCTTTTGCGTGATTACAACTGCACTCTGCAAACTGAAATTGAAGCTAAAACCCAAGAATTGCACCAGGCAAAGGAACGTGCCGAAGCCGCCAATCAAGCAAAAAGTGAGTTTCTTGCCAACATTAGCCACGAAATTCGCACGCCATTAAATTCAATCTTAGGTTTTTCCGATATTCTGAATGATTTTATTAAAGAGCCTGCGTTGCAAGAGTATTTGCGTGCTATTCACACCAGCAGTAAATCCCTGTTACAACTCATTAATGACATCCTCGATTTATCTAAAGTGGAGGCTGGGAAGCTTAAGCTGGAATACCATGCAGTCAATCCGCAACAGATTTTTGATGAAATAGCACAGATTTTCTTTCAAAAAGTATTCGCCAAAGGTTTAAGCTTTGAATTGGATATAACGCCCGATTTACCGCCTCTGTTGTATTTAGATGAAGCGCGTTTGCGGCAGATTTTACTTAATTTGATTGGCAATGCGGTGAAATTCACCGGGCATGGTTTTGTGCGTTTGTTGGTCACTTGCAAGCCGTTGGATGATGAGCAAATCGCTTTGAGCATGGCGGTACAAGACACAGGTATCGGCATTCCTGAAGATCAGCAAGAGCAGATTTTTGCCGCCTTTGAGCAACAAAGTGGACAAAGCCACGAACGTTATGGCGGCACAGGTTTAGGTTTGACTATCAGCCGTCGCCTCACCGATATGATGAACGGCGCTATTCATGTGCAGAGTCAAGTGGGTAAAGGCAGCACTTTCCAGGTCATACTGCATCAGGTGCGCGTTGCGCAAGCGGCTGAACAAACACCGCCCGCTATGGATATTGATTTAGGGCGTCTGCGTTTTGCCCCGGCTAAACTCATGCTGGTGGATGATCGCGCACATAACCGCTCTTTGCTGTGTGAATACTTGAAGCCTTATGATTTAACTGTTATAGAAGCTGAAAATGGGCAAGAAGCCATTGAAAAAATTGAAAATAATCTGCCAGATTTGATTTTAATGGACATCAAAATGCCAGTGATGAACGGCGAAGCCGCCGCCCACCACCTGAAAACCCAGCCTCACACCGCGCACATTCCCATTATTGCAGTCACTGCTTTGAGCCTAAAAGAACACGAGGAGCGCATACGCGCTCTGTGTGATGCCTATTTGCCGCGTCCCTTTAATCGCCAAGAGCTGGCTCAAGTGCTACTGCCTTTTCTGTCGCACACCTGGTTACCGCAACAAGCCCAGCAAGCGTCGCCTAAAGAGCAGCCGCAGCAGTTCGCCTTAAACGCGCTGCCGGAAGCCTTGCGCATCAGTCTCTATCAAGCCTTAGAACCTCTGTGGCGTAGGCTCAATCATACTTCTTCTATTAACGAATTTGAGCAATTTGCTGAGCAGGCGCTCTTGATTGCACAACAGCAAACCTGCGTGGCATTAGAACACTGGGCAACCGAACTGTTTGAACAAGTGCGCTTGTTCAATACGGGTGCTATCGCCAGCTTAATGAAATCGCTGCAAACGGCACTCTCGGTAAAGCCGTCTTGAGTCTGCTCGCCACTGGAGAAGTCAAACCAATCCTGGCACTATAGGGCGCATTCAATACCTGTCGCATTCTTGCCATAACCTATTCTTGTTTCAATCATCTTTCGGGAACATCCTAACTCATGCGAACCTCTCAACTGCTCCTTGCTACGCTCAAAGAAGTCCCTTCTGATGCAGAAGTCATCAGCCATCAACTCATGCTCCGCGCCGGTTTAATCCGCAAACTCGAAGCCGGTGGCTTGTATACCTGGCTACCGCTGGGCTTGCGCGTGTTGCGCAAAGTTGAGCGCATTATTCGGGAAGAAATGGACCGCAGCGGTGCGCAAGAAGTCCTAATGCCTGTAGTGCAACCCGCTGAATTATGGGAAAATTCCGGGCGCTGGGGACAATATGGTCCAGAATTGTTGCGCTTTAAGGATCGCCATGAACGCGAGTTTTGCTTGGGTCCCACCCATGAAGAAGTGATTACCGACCTAGCACGGCGCGAACTGCGCAGTTATAAGCAATTGCCGGTCAATTTCTATCAAATTCAAACCAAATTCCGCGACGAAATCCGCCCGCGCTTTGGCGTCATGCGGGCGCGAGAATTTATCATGAAAGATGCCTATTCCTTTCATTTAGATCATGCTTCTTTAGAGCAAACCTATCAGCTCATGTACGACACCTACACCCGCATTTTCTCGCGCATGGGGCTAAAATTCCGTGCAGTTATGGCGGATACCGGCAGCATCGGCGGCAATTCTTCGCACGAATTTCATGTGTTAGCCGCTTCTGGCGAAGACGCCATCGCCTATTGCGAAAACAGCCATTACGCCGCCAATGTAGAACTGGCAGAAGCTCTACCGCCGACTGACGGACGCCTGGCGGCACAAAGCCCCGGCATGGCGGCAATCGCCACGCCCAACCAGCACAGCATCGCCGAAGTCAGCAAGTTCCTGCATATCAAAGAAAAACAATGCCTTAAAACCCTGTTAGTAAAAGGCGAAGGAAACAGCGTTGTTGCTCTAGTGTTGCGCGGCGATCATCAATTAAACGCCATCAAAGCCGCTAAATTGCCACAGGTTGCCAGCCCGCTCACCTTTGCCGAAGAAGCAGAAATTCGCCAGGTCGCTGGCTGTTCTGCCGGTTCGATTGGACCTGTCGGCTTAAGCATCCCCATCATCGCCGATCACAGCGCCTTAGCAGTTGCAGATTTTATTTGCGGCGCAAACCAAGACGGCAAGCATTTAACCGGCGTCAATTGGGGTGTGGATTTACCCGAGCCGGTCGCCGCCGATTTGCGCAACGTGCAAGACGGCGATCCCAGCCCAGACGGACAGGGCGCATTAAGCATCGCACGCGGCATTGAAGTGGGGCACATTTTCCAACTCGGACAAAAATACAGCGCAGCAATGGACGCCACTGTTTTAGACGAGCAGGGCAGTTCAGTGGTGATGACGATGGGCTGCTACGGCATCGGCGTAACCCGCGTGGTAGCAGCGGCAATAGAACAAAATTACGACGCCAACGGCATCATTTTCCCCGACGCCCTCGCGCCTTTCCAGGTTGCCTTGCTGCCGATGAATATGCACAAATCCGAACGCCTGCAAAAAGCCGTGGAAAAACTCTATAGCGAATTGACCGAAGCGGGTTTTGAAGTGCTGCTGGATGACCGCAAAGAACGCCCTGGCGTGATGTTCGCCGACATGGAATTAATCGGCATTCCGCATCGTCTGGTGCTAGGAGATCGCGGCTTGGATGACGGCACTATCGAATACAAAGGACGGCGCGATAAAGAAGCGCAGATCGTACCGAGCGCCGACATTATCCCCTTCTTGCGTCAGCAACCTGTTGCGTAACTTACCCTTTGCAAAAGCACAACCACGCCTCGCCGCTGGCTCTGTGCTTGACGCTTAAGGCACTTTATAACCAAAACTTTCAATCAGTTGCCGCGCTTCTGGCGTCGCCAAAAACGCCAGCCAAGCCTTAACCACTGGCTTATCCTTGCCCTTTTTTAACACCACCATCGCCTGCTCAATCGGCGCATACAAATCCTCCGGCACTTTCCAAAAAGAACCGCCCGATTCCTGCGTATACTGCGACAGCGCAATAAAACCCAGTTCCGCATTCCCCGTCGCAACAAACTGATGAGTCTGAGTAATATTCTCACCGCGAACAATTTTTTCCGCCAAACCCGCCCACAGCCCACGTTTTTCCAACACCTGCTGCGCCGCCGTGCCATAGGGCGCAGTCTTCGGATTCGCAATGGCTAAATGCTTGAATTTATTGCTACTCAACACCTCACCTTGGGCATCCACCAAAGCCGCATCCGCACCCCACAACAGCAATTGCCCCACCGCATACACCCGCAACGAATCCGCCAGCGCTAACCCCTCATCCACCAACGCCTGCGGGCGCTCCTTGTCCGCTGACAGCAACACTTCAAAAGGCGCCCCATTTTGGATTTGTGCATACAGTTTACCCGTCGAACCCAAGCTCACCTGCACATCATGCCCGCTAGCCGCCTCAAAACGCTGCTCTAATTGCTTCATAGGCGCAGCAAAATTCGCCGCCACTGCCAAATTCAACGTATCCGCCGCACTCTGCGCCGCCAATCCCCAAAACCCCGCCAACAACACCCATCCAGTTGGTTTAAACATCTGATAACTCCTTAATGATTCAAATGACTTATCCATTGACCGCAAGAATGACACTGCTGGCTTTAAAAGCACTCCGCAGTTGCATTCCCAATTTGATTTCCAACTCATCCAGAGATTCTTTAGTAATAACCGATTTCAATAAGGTCCCACCTGGCAGTTGTAAACTCACCTCAGCACTCACAGGTCCCGCCGTAATTTCCACCACTGTTCCATCAAACTGATTGCGTGTACTTAAACGCAATTGTTCTCCAGCGGGCAATAACAACACCTGAGAAGCTTTCACTAGCGCAAACACCTCGCGTCCATTCTCCAATCCCAAAGTATTCATACTTTCCTGCGTAATCACAGAAACCAATTCATCCCCGCCTTTTAAAGCAATGCAGACTTCGCAATGCACCGGACCCGCTTTAACCTGCTTAACCCGCCCAAAAAACTGATTACGCGCACTGGTTTGTATATTCAGTACATTCATAAAATGCCATACCCCTTGTATTGTGTTAAAACGCTGATTCAGTTGCACTAAAAAACGCTGATGCTCCGCCTCCAACGCCCGATAAGCAGCAATCAATTGCTCAGCATAAGCAGTCAAATACGCCCCACCGCCACCACGTCCGCCGGTTTCTCGCGTCACCAACAATTTCGGCGACAAATTATTCATCGCCTCCACCTGATCCCAAGCTGTTTTATAGCTTATATTCAAGGCTTGTGCGGCTTTAGAAATTGAACCCTGCTGTGCCACCTGCTCTAACAGACACAGACGCTGCTGACTGAGAAACTTTTGCTCCGCACGATTCAACCATAATTGGCTTTGCACCTGATCCATAAAGCATCCCTCATAAACGCGCTTCAGCCATCGTCTGAAACAGCCTTAATCACATCCAATATTTCAGTTTATTTTATAAATTTTTCAAAAACTTACATACTTCGTTATAATCTTTACTATATAACGCTCAAGACACTTTTGGCAAAACTGATGCCATGTATCAGATAATCATTAACCAATTGAAACATAATTAATTTATGGAATTGCCCGCAACTCGGAGCAGTGTTTGAAAAAAACAATCAAACACCCATCACCAGACATTTGTGTGCTTTCAGACAAACATAAAAGCCAGGCAGGGTGGAATAGGTGCGTCCACTGAACTACGGATTTGTGATCAGCCGCAGTTCCCGCCCGACAACATCAAATTTAGCCAGTTCACGCAAGGCAAAACTATCATTGATGTCTTTCTTTTTGAAACGCGGAAAACCGCACTTTTGTTTCAGTTTGATTCGCCGGAAAAAATGAGAAAATGCGTTGTCTAAATCATCAATTGCATTGCGGGTGACGCGGCTTGAAACTTCAGAATACCATTGAAATTTTTTGCGAATGATGTTGATATAGTATTGATAAGCGGCTGTTTTCGACCATTTATTTTCAGGTCGGGAGAAATGCGCTAATAATTGATTAAAGCAATGTCGTTTTGAACCACAGGCTTTGTCTAAATAAACGGCTTGTTCTGGCGTTGGACGCAGTTCAATCTTGTGGGCGAGGAGCATCTTTTTTATTCGGTATAAACCTTCCAGGTTTTTAAAACCTGGAAGGTTTGTTATATTTTAACTACGGATGCCGTTTATCTAAGGTATGAGGACAATGGCGCCGCTTGTGGCGGCGGCTGACCCGATTCAAGTTAATGGCAGATGAACTGGCTTAGTCGCTCAACACGCAGCCGCGCCCGATGCCGTAGTAGGTGAAGCCTAGGTGTTCTAATAGGCTGGGATCAAAGATATTGCGCCCGTCAAAAATCACGGGTTGCTTTAGCGTGTTTTTCATGCTGTCGAAATCAGGACTCCAAAAGACTTTCCATTCGGTTTGTACGATCAGTGCATCGGCGTTGTGTAGCGTGTTCTGGGTGCTGTCACACAGGGTTAAGTCTTCGCGTTCGCCGTAAATGCGTTGGGCTTCGTGCATGGCTTCTGGATCATAGGCTTGCACTTTGGCGCCGGCTGCCCACAGACTTTCCATGAGTGTACGGCTGGGGGCTTCGCGCATGTCGTCGGTTTTGGGCTTGAACGCTAAGCCCCAGAGCGCGAAAGTTCGCCCTTGTAAATCGCCTTTAAAGTGCTGGTGAATTTTGTGAAACAGCACTTGTTTTTGTTCTTTGTTGACGGCTTCCACCGCTTGCAGCAGGCGGGCGCTGTAGCCGTAATCGCGGGCGGTGCGTTCTAGGGCTTGTACGTCTTTGGGAAAACAGGAGCCGCCGTAACCTGAGCCTGGGTAAATGAAGTGATAGCCAATGCGCGGGTCAGAGCCGATGCCTTTGCGCACTTGTTCGATGTCGGCGCCGACTTTTTCTGCTAGGTTTGCCATTTCGTTCATAAAGCTGATTTTGGTGGCTAACATGGCGTTGGCGGCATATTTGGTAAATTCCGCTGAGCGGATGTCCATTGCCATGATGCGGTCGTGGTTGCGATTGAAGGGGGCGTAAATGACTTTGAGCAATTCTTGAGTGCGCGGATTGTCTGTGCCTATGACGATGCGATCCGGTTTCATGAAGTCGTCAATCGCTGCGCCTTCTTTGAGAAATTCTGGATTGGAAACCACGTCAAATTCTAAGGTTGCGTTACGCGCATCCAGTGCGGCTTGTACGGTTTTGCGCACTTTATCCGCGGTGCCGACGGGTACAGTGGATTTGTCTACTATGACTTTGTAGCCCTGCATGTGTTTGCCAATGCTGTTTGCCACTGCCAACACATATTGTAAATCGGCTGAGCCATCTTCATCCGGCGGTGTGCCAACGGCGATAAATTGGTATAAACCGTGGGCTACGCCCTGTTCAATATCGGTGGTGAAAAACAACTGATTTTTCTTGACGTTGCGCTGCACCATCGCGTCTAAACCCGGCTCATAAATGGGCATTTGTGCGTTTTTTAGCATTTCGATTTTGCGCACATCAATGTCTACGCATAGCACTTCGTTACCCACTTCTGCCAAGCAAGCGCCGGTTACTAAACCCACATAACCAGAGCCAAAAATGGTAATTTTCATAAAGACTTATAACTCCGTAGATGATTTTTCAGCGAAATGTTTTAAGAGCACTTCTAAGGGTGTGTGCCTATCAGTGGATGCCTTCTAGCGTCGCTACCGTGTGAATGTCCTTATCACCGCGTCCAGATAAGTTTATGATAATGCTTTGATTTTTTGCCATTTCTGGGGCGAGTTTACGCGCATAGGCGAGGGCGTGGCTGCTTTCTAGTGCGGGAATAATGCCTTCGGTGCGGGTGAGTTCGTGAAAGGCTTGCAAGGCTTCATCGTCAGTAATGGCGACATAATTCACGCGCCCCTGGTCTTTTAACCAGGCATGTTCAGGTCCTACACCGGGATAATCTAAGCCGGCAGAAATGGAGTGCGTGCCTAAAATCAAGCCTTGCGCGTCTTCCATCAAATAGGTGCGGTTGCCGTGTAGTACACCAGGCTTGCCCGCACACAGGGGCGCTGCGTGTGCGCCTGTTTCCAGCCCGCGTCCGGCGGCTTCAACGCCATAGATTTTGACGCTTGCGTCATCTAAAAAGGGATAAAACAAGCCGATAGCATTAGAACCGCCGCCGACGCAGGCAATCAGCGCGTCGGGCAAGCGCCCGCTTAACTGTTGTATTTGCTGCCGCGCTTCGCGTCCAATGACGGTTTGGAAATCACGCACCATGAGCGGATAGGGATGAGGTCCGGCAACCGTGCCGATGATGTAAAAAGTGTTGTCTACGTTAGTTACCCAGTCGCGCATGGCTTCGTTGAGCGCGTCTTTTAAGGTTTTTGTACCGGAAGTGACGCTACGCACTTCTGCGCCCAGTAAGCGCATCCGAAACACGTTAATGGCTTGGCGCTGGATGTCTTCTGCGCCCATGTAGACCACGCATTCCAGCCCCAAACGCGCTGCCACTGTTGCGGTTGCAACGCCGTGCTGCCCGGCGCCTGTTTCGGCAATAATGCGGGTTTTGCCCAAGCGTTTTGCCAGTAAGGCTTGACCTACGGTGTTGTTGACCTTGTGCGCACCTGTGTGGTTTAAGTCTTCACGTTTCAAAAAAATCTGTGCGCCACCCAATTTTTGCGACCAGCGTTCAGCGTGATACAGAGGTGAAGGACGCCCGACAAAATGCTGTAAATCAGCCTCTAACTCCGCCTTAAATTCAGCATCATCTTTATATTTTTCATAGGCTTGGCACAGTTCATCTAACGCTGCCATCAGGGTTTCGGAGACAAACATACCGCCATAAACGCCGAAATGCCCCTGTGTGTCTGGTAGGCTGCCGATAATTTTTTCCACGCAATAAATCCTCTTAGTTTTTTCTTAGAGACGGCTAGTGAGCCGAAAAAATGGGTTATTGTAGCCGAAATGCGCAAATACCAGGGGAATTTCAACGCACTTCAGGTTCTTTACGCTATTGTTTATAAAACTCAAATTGCTTATTTTTATGTGGTTATGTGGCATTGCACAGCACGGGATATGGCAGGAGGCAAATCGCCATAAAGGCTGACATGGCTGGTAGCAATAAAACAGAGTATGATAAAATCTCTTGTCACCTGATGTTAGGGAACCTTGGCTTCACCATTAACCCAGCATTAAGACAAGCTTTTGCCCCTGTAGCCTGCTTCAAACCAAGACTACAGAAAACACACCCCTTAGCGGGGTGTTATTAGTTTTAAAGTATAAAGGCTTGTTTGTGTTCTAGTGTTTAACATGCTCACAAGCATAAATGAGTTGTAGGATAATTCAGCTAAAGCATTATTTTCGCTATCTGGCTTGCATCTTTTCCAACTTCATTAGGTTTGCAGCATTTTGAAAATTAACACTGTTTTCTACTCAGGTACAGCAAAAATTCCTATCCGCCATCAACCTCCTTTGAAAATCAGAAGATGGCGCTGTTATCAAAGTCCCCATTTTTCAGGTGCGTCATGAACTATCAACAGTTGAAATGCTCAACGGTTTTGTGTTTGTTGTTTTATGCCATTGGCAATGCAATGCCCACACAGGCAGCGGCTAATTCTCCTCAAGCAGAGGTGATAGCTTCGCCGTCTGAGCGTTTTGGCTTTGCTGATGTGCGCCGCCGTGCAGCGGATTTAGCGGCAACTGAATATTCTGATCAAGGCGGCGAATTACCGACGATTTTGCAAAATCCTAACTTTGGATATGACCAGTACCGCGACATTCGCTACCGCACAGACAAAAGCATTTGGTTAGCGGAAGGATTGCCCTTTGCGTTGCGTTTTTTTCATCGCGGTTTTTTGTTTAATCGCAAAGTCAGTATCAATCTGGTTGAAAACGGTGAAGTCAAACCTGTGGTGTATGACAAAGCCTTGTTCGATTTTGGCAAGAGCACCTTGCCACAAGAACAATTACCTGCCGACTTGGGATTTGCTGGAATGCAGGTGTTTTATCCCCTGCAAGATGATGCGCATTACAATGAAGTGGCGGCTTTTTTGGGCGCGAGTTATTTCCGTGCGGTAGGACGCCAACAAAATTATGGTCTATCTGCACGCGGGCTGGCTTTGGATACAGGGCTGCCGAAAGGAGAAGAGTTTCCTTATTTCAGTGAGTTCTGGATCGAAAAGCCGGATAAGGATGCCATTCAGTTGACCATTTATGCGTTGCTGGATAGCCCAAGCGTAACGGGCGCGTTTCGTTTTCTGTTGCAACCTGGGGATGCGACTGTATTGGATGTGAAATCTGTGTTGTTTTTACGCCGCGATGTGCAAAAGTTGGGCATTGCACCTTTGACCAGCATGCATTATCACGGCGAATTGCGCGAATCTCTGTATCTGGATTATCGCACGGAAGTACATGATTCTGATGGTTTATTGTTAAATTTTAGTAGTGGCGAGTGGCTTTGGCATCCGCTGAATAATCCGCGTCAATTGCATATTCACAATTTTGCTGATGCCAGTATGAAAGGCTTTGGATTGTTACAACGCGACCGTAATTTTGAACATTATCAAGACCTTGAAGCGGTTTATCACAAACGTCCTGGGGCTTGGATTGAAGCGAAAAACTGGGGAGCAGGGCGTGTTGAATTGGTGGAAATTCCCACGGATGCCGAGCGCAACGACAATATCGTCGCCTATTGGGTGCCCGATCAGGCAGCAGTGGCTGGCAGCGAATTAAATTTTGATTATCGCTTGCTGTTTGGCGTTGAAACAGTGGATAAAGTGCCAGGCGCACGCACTTATGCCAGCCGCATTGGCGCGGGCGGCAGCGACAGCAAGGACACTGATGTGCGTAAATTCATGTTGGATTTTACGGGCAGTAATTTGGCAAAATTACCATCAGATACCAAGGTTGAGGCGATTATTTCGTATTCTGCTGGCGAGGTGCGTAATAAGATCGCGCAATACAATCCATTCACAAACGGTTGGCGAGTGTTTTTTGAACTCTTTCCTGGTGATGCGGAAGCGGTTGAAATCCGCTGCTTTTTACGCGCTGACAAGGATGTATTGAGCGAAACTTGGAACTATCACTGGTATAAAAAATAATCAAGGCATTAAAGGCATGGAAGCAGAGGTTGTAGGATTGGAAGAAGCCCAGGAAGTAGAGACCGCGCAGCGGATACAAACCTACCTAGTTGCCTGTGGTCTGCCGTTGATCCAGGCGCAAGCATGGCTACCAGAGATTATCGCCGCTGGCGGCGGACACACCCGCGTGCCTCCAGAGGCTTTGGGCAGTTATTTGTGCGCAGCGCAACAACACCTGACCCATTGGCTCTCCAGTACCCTGGATTTATTGCCTGGCGATTGTCGCTTGCTGGTAGCGCAGGCAACCCTGCCTGAATGGTATGGGCAGCAAGCCCAGCGCTCAGATTTTATTGCCGCCTCCGTGAAGCATACCTGTGTACCCGTATTGCCCTCAGTGGCACCGCTGGATATGCCCATTCAGCCCATTCGCTTGCGCTCTTTGTGGCTGGCGTTGCGCTTTCTCTGTCGTCCTTGCAAGCCGTTTGGACACCGCTTGTTAGGCTGGCTACACCGTTTATAACCCACAGATAGACTATGAAAAATTTTCTTTATCCGGCTCGTTCTCCGCGTCTGCGGCGGCTGTTTTTCTTTGGTTTAGTGGGCTTGACCACTGTGTTTGCGGTGGGGTTGCTGACCAGCGTTTATCAAAAAGACGGGCTATCTCCCCTAGAGTTGGCGTTGCTGGCGCTGTATGCGATTTTGAGCGCCTGGATTGCGCTTTCATTTTGGTCTGCCACCTTGGGTTTTTGGATTCAATGGCGGCAAAAAGATGATTACGCCATCTACGCTTGCGCCCGCCACGCCCAAACTGAAGCGGGCGGCGAGAGCCAAGCGCCGCTGGCGCCGCTACACACCGCCTTGCTAATGCCGGTGTATAACGAAGACCCCAAGCGTGTCTTTGCTGGATTACATGCCATGTGCGATTCTCTGCTGAACACGGGTGAACAGCAGCATTTTGATATTTACATCTTAAGCGATACCCGCGACCCGGAAATTTGGCTAGAAGAAGAACTGCGTTGGCGGCATTTAAGCCGCACTATGCAAGGCAAAATTGCCGTGTATTATCGCAACCGAGTGCAAAATACCGAACGCAAGGTGGGTAATATCAAAGATTTTTGCATTCATTTTGGTGGGCATTATCGCTACATGCTGGTGTTGGATGCCGATAGCCTGATGAGCGGCGAAACCCTGGTAGACATGGTGCGCGTTATGGAGCGCAATCCTAAAGTGGCGCTACTGCAAGTACCGCCAATGCCAGTCAATAAAGAATCCCTGTTTGCCCGCATTCTGCAATTTGCCGGCAATGTGTATAGCCCGATTTTCACTGCCGGATTAAATTATTGGCAACTGGGCGAAGGTAATTACTGGGGACACAACGCCATCTTGCGTGTGCAAGCCTTTACCAAAGAATGCGGATTGCCGCGCTTACCAGGACGCGAACCCTTCGGCGGAGATATTTTTAGCCATGACTTCGTAGAAGCCGCCATGTTGCGTAAAGCTGGCTGGCAAGTCTGGCTAGCATATGACTTAGGCGGTAGCTACGAAGAATTGCCACCCACGCTGATTGACTTTGCTAAGCGTGACCGCCGCTGGTGCCAAGGCAACCTACAACACAGCAGCCTCGTCATGGCGCAGGGCTGGCATCCGATCAACCGCCTGCATTTTCTCATGGGCATCATGTCCTACCTCGCCTCACCGCTATGGTTACTCTTCCTGATTCTAACCGGCGTAGACGCCTATTTTCGCAGCCAAAGCCTACCAGTCTACTTCACTGGCGCGACTCTATTTCCCGTGTGGCCTGCTTCCTACACAGTAGAAATGGCAACTGTCCTAGTCGTCACCCTCTTCATGCTATTTCTGCCCAAACTCTTAGCATTAGCCCTATTGCTTAAACAACACACGCTCCCGCTATACGGCGGTGCTCTCAAAGCCGGCTTAAGCGTTCTCTTAGAAACCCTGATTTCTGTCCTCTTAGCACCCATTCTAATGCTCTTTCAAACCAGCTTTGTGGTAGCCATTCTATTACGCCGCAATATCAGTTGGTCAACCCAACAGCGCGAAGATCATCAAACCGGCTTGTTTGAAGCCATCGCCGCACACGGCACCCACACCTTGCTAGGTTTCATTGTTGGCTGGTTTAGCTATCATTACATTAATAATTTCTTCTGGTGGCTCACTCCCGTACTGGCGGGTTTAGTGCTATCCATTCCTCTCTCCATGCTACTGAGCAACCTATTTCTAGGCATTCGCACCCATCGCATCGGTTTATTCCTCACCCCAGAAGAAACCAGTCCACCCTATGTACTCCAGAGATTGCACTATTATCTGGCACAACCTGATCCGCCTTTACTGAGCAACCAATCCAGCAGCCGCTTTATGCAGGTTCTGCTAGAACCCCCAGCGCATAACCTACACACCGCCCCGCTACCACCTGCCCATCACGGCAAACGCCATCGGCATTATCTACAAGGCTTGATTTATCAATTGCTTGAAGAAGGTGCAGAACGACTCAACACAGCGGAAAAACGCGCCCTACTCTCAGATAAAGAAGCGCTACAAACCCTGCATATTCTTTTCTGGAGCCAAACGCAGCCGCCGTTTGCGCAGCAAGAACAACAAATTTAGCGCATAAAAAAACCTGACAGCGATTTCTTCAACAAAGTTAAGAAGAATAGACTGTCAGGTAGTTTTTACAACTCAGCTACTGCAAACAAACTGCTTATTGAGCAGCATTCATAATATCCAATAACTCAACTTCAAACAATAGCGTAGATTTAGGCGCAATCTTCGGTGGATGTCCTTCCGCTCCATAAGCCAGTTGATACGGAATAAACAACTGCCATTTTTCACCCACTTTCATTAATTGTAGCGCCTCAGTCCAGCCCGCAATAACCTGATTCAACGCAAAAGTAGCAGGTACTTTCCGCGCATAAGAACTGTCAAATTCTGTACCATCAATCAAAGTACCGCGATAATGTACTTGCACAGTGTCAGTTTCTTTGGGAGATTGACCTTCAGCAACAGCGGTAATCACTTTATATTGCAAACCACTGGGCAAAGTTTTTACCCCTTCTTTTGTGGCATTGGCAGCTAAGAAATCTTTGCCCACAGTTTCATTTTTAGCTGCTTCTTCTTCTATACGTTTAGCCCGTTCTTGGATTACACGTTGCTGAAACGCAGTAATAGCAGCATTCATTTCTTCTGCCGTAAGCAGTGTTTTAGCCCCTTGCCCACCGTCTTTAATACCCTGCAATAAAGCGGCATAATTGAGTTCAACCTGCTGTTTACGCAGATTATCTCCAATATTATAGCCAAAGCTATAACTGAGTTTATCATTGTCACTCTGCAATGTAACTGGCGCAGATTCCTCCGCCACAGCAGTTAAACTGAACGCTAAACTGATACCTAAAACCACCGATTTTTGTTTAAGCAACGGAAATCTCCTTTAATTGCGCTTGGTAAATGTCATATAACTGACGGATGTTTTTTTCAATATCAAATTCTGCCAACACTTTTTCTCTGCCTTTTTTCCCCATTGCAACACGTTGTTCTGGGTTGCTAATGAGCTTTTTTACCGCATCAGCATAGGCTTGCGGCTGTCTAGCAGGGACTAAATAACCGCTGATACCCTCTTCAACTAATTCAGGAATACCCGTAATGTTTGACGCCACTATGGGCAGTTCTTTAGACATGGCTTCCATTAACACCACTGGAAGACCCTCACTCACACTGGTCAAAATAAAAGCATCTGCTTGATTATAATATTCCTGAATACGTTCTTGCAGAACCATGCCGAGCAATTCAATATGCTGCCACAAATCATAGCGATCAATCAGAGCTTCTATTTTTCCCCGTTCTTCGCCTTCTCCTACCACCAAACAACGAAATTCAATCCCTTCATCGCGTAAAATCCGACAGGTTTCCACTAAATACTGATAGGCTTTTTCCCACACCATGCGTCCAATGGCTAACAAAGTAAATACCTGATTCTTACGCACAGGAGCAGGCGGAAATCTATTAGGATTCAAACCGCAATGCACTACAAAAACTTTGGCTGCGCATTCTGGCAACACACTGAGCATGAAGTTTTTATTGTATTGAGAAATAGAAATGACAAACTTAGCATGTTCTAATTTTTCTTTAATCAAAATACGATCTACCAGCAAAGCCGTGCCATGTCCAGTGACGCTGTAAGTAATGCCAATGAGCTTAGATAAAATAATGCCGATAGTGGCATTGCCCTGAAAGAAATGTGCGTGAACATGCTGAATCTTTTGCTGTTCAATTTCTTTAGCCAAGTAAATAGCTTCAGCAAAGTGATATAAACTGCGAATGCGATCCCGAAATTTAGTACCGCGTCGAGAAACAACATAATACATCCAGTAAAAATATTTGCCCGGCATACGCCACAAAAATTCCCAGTGCGCTTTAATAAACATCAGCAACTTTAAGGGGAAGACATAAAATATCTGATTTTTAAAATGTGCATCTTCTGCAGAAACTTCAGATGCTTTTGGCGCATGAAGAGATAAATGCTTAATTTCTACGCCTAGCTTTGTCAAACCCTCAACTTCACGCGAAATAAAAGTATGACTGGTTGCAGGAAATTCTGTGTGTAAGTAAGCTAAAGACAATAAGGGATGAGTTTCAGCCATAAAAAAGCTCCAAAATAATCTAAAGTTGCTAAAGAAAATGCCAGTTGTTTTATTCGTGATGTGGTTTAAACCAATAAAACACACCGGTTAATTGGGCAGCTAATTTACTAATGCTTGCGCTTTCATTAATATCTAAGGCTTTTAACTTAAACAAATCAGTGTTTAAGGTATTCCAGCCAAAATCCATTGTGCGAGCAGAATGAAAGCCCGCTTGTTTTAAGTATTGAATATCGCGGTCGCTGTAATCCCCATTGGGATAAGCAAAATGCGCTACCGTGCGCCCTAGCAAATGTTCTAGCTTGTGTCGGCATTCATTGATTTCTTGCCAACTTTCTTCGGCACTACAATGCGGCAAAATTGGATGAAAGCAGGTATGGGCTTGAAAATCTACGCCTGCTGCTTGCATTTCCTGCATTTCTTCACGGCTTAGTGCTTGGCGATCAGGATAATTTTTTTTCGGACTATAACCCACTTCATCATGTAGGCGTTGCAGCATTTCTGTGCGTGTCAGTTGTTTTAAGCTGGCATTATTTGGGTAGCCATTTTTCCACCAAAAATGGCGTTGGGTATCTACAATATGGCTACACACAAAAATCGTAGGTTGTAATTGAAAAGCACGGATAGTTTCCAACAGCGCATAATTGTTTTTGTGTCCATCGTCAATTGTAATAACTAAGGCTTTGTTTGGAATACTACTCCAGTTTTGCTGATGAATTGCGTTTACCAGTTGCGACAAACCAATGAAATTATAATGCTTGCTTAAGAAACTAATATGTTTATGAAAGATTTTTGGTTCGGGATCGTGATACACCATTATACCGACCTGATTGCGGCGCCAGACTTCTCGAATCAACCAAGGCAAACCAGAGAAACGCACGGCAAGCCACAGTAGGTTTTTAGCAAGCTGTTTGGCGAAATTGAACACGGATAACCTCCAGAAATAGGGCGGTGTTGTAAGGAGTCAGATTGCTCACCAGCTAGTATACATCAGCCCATAAAGATACATGGATTTCAGATTAAAACGCCGGATAGCTTTGTTGAAACTATCCGGCGCGGTAAAAATGACTTAAAACGGATTAAATATCGCCAGCGGCAGCGGCGTGGATGATGCTATCAATATTGTCTCGGACTTTTTTGGCTAAGGCTTGTAATTCAGGACTCAGGCTTGCCATACCCATGACCAGGTCCATGTTTTGTGTTAATAACCAATCTTTACCTTGGGCATCGGTTACAGCGGCGATGCGACAGGGCAGGTAGGCTGCAAAGGTGAGATCGTAGTCCACCATTTTCTTGGCAATTTGTGCGTCACAGAATTGGAAAATTTCCATGCGATACACATTTGGAACACCTTGGGCTTTGAGTTCTTCAGACAAGGGTTGATGTGCAACCAGCTTCATATTCAAGGTGTTAGCACGCAATTTCATGGATTCAATGGCTTCATCCATAGACACGCCTTCGGCAACCTCGACTTTCCAGACAGTTTGAGAAAAATCCATCGGCATGGGCGCTGCTGCGTTTGCGGCGGGCGTTTGCGGCGGTGGAGCGGATGGATTTTCTTTAGCAGCATCAGACGCATAGCTAGGTAGGCTGATAAGTAGGGACAAGCTGACAGCGGCAAGATGTTTAAGCATCTGTAAATACCTCCAGGGTGGTTTTTTAAGTTTAAGGGTGAAGCAAGTTTATGTGGCGACGCCTGTTGGCTAAAAAGCCTTAAAGTACATCTTTTTATAAAATCAATATTGATATTTTATCGTTACTTTACTTGCAATTATAGCCGTATTGATCTTATAAACCGCGTATTTTTGACAGAGGTCTGGGGTTACTCAGAAGGGCTAAATCTACAGCGAATTGGATTTTTTTACAATGTGCTGGCAGGTTTGAATAATTATCCCAAGCAGCGCCACGCACATCGCTTTTGCGCTGTTATTTTTTGCCACAAAAGCCCCATTATAAAGCGATTGCATGTCTTAATTGCCTTGACGGATAGAATAAAAAACCAATTAAAAACAAATGGATAATAATCAATCAAAACTTAACAAAAACTTCGATAGCCTCATTAGATAAAGCTTTTTATACTATTACGCTGACTAGCCCGTATGCTTTTGCACATGATTTTTGCATTGGTTTTGCGGGGTCTGTTACAGAAAAAAATCACCAGCCGCAGTTACTGACTATGAAAACAAATATAACTGCATAAACCCCTTCAGTTACCAATCACAACTTGTATCGGAGTGGATAAATGAACCCGGTATTAACCTATGCAGAAATAAATGCTCTGCTCAATCGGAGTGCGCCAATTACAGTGCGCCGCGTTTTGCCTAAAGATTTTATTGAATTCTATGTCCGCCATCATTTGCAAGAGATTGAAAGTATGATGGATTCTTTTAAGGCAATATTGACTTTTCCAACCACCGAACGCCAGCTACCGCAATTGATCAAAGTTAAAATTGAATCTCAGTTGCTTAAAGATTTGTCGGAATGCGAAGGAAAAATTAAAGGTGAGGTAAATGATTTGTTAAGGAGAACTGCACAGCGAGGCGTATTGCAATCTTCTATTATGCTGAATGTGCTTTCGGCGCGTGCCTTTCCTTTTTGTTTGCTGAATACCATGACCTTTGAGCCAGAAACTAAAATCTATATTCCTTGCTATGTGATTTTGTGGGCACAACATGAATCTAAAGATCAACCGATTAAGGTTTGGTTAGAACTAGCACCTCGCTATGAAGAGCATTGGAAATATCTACCGCTTTCTCAGCGGCGTTCTACGCAACAAATTGTACGTTTTCCGATGGGACAAGTGGATTTTTGTGCTTTTAATACAGTAGTTTCGGTGATTTTGCATAATATACCTTCTGACGCTGAAGCGACCCTAAGTGGCAAAAGCCGCAAGCAAATCATGCAGGAATTGGTGGATTTGCGTAAGCGTTTGGTGCGTCAAGATGGGCAGAAAGGTAATTTTTTGCACATTACCTGGACTTCTCACGAATTACCTGGCTCGAAATTTCTGCCAATTCAGGAAGCAGGTTTTATTTAAACAGTGGTAGCGCAAGCTGCTGGATTTGCTTAAAAAGCAAAAGTATCAATAGGTTAGATTTGGCTTGTTCTGGTTTTTTGTAGATTAAAACTATACAATTTCCGCTGGCATTGAGTATACTAACCGCCACTTTGTCAGCCGTGACACAGTGCGCATAATGCTTTGTATTAAACAAACGGCTTGAAGTAGTCTTCCATATCATGCACAACACCTTATCTACATACGCTTTAGAAAAACGCGACAAACTGTTTATCAGTTCCATGCTTGAATTAACCAATAAAAAATTTGGTATCAACTGGGCACTGGATGAAACAAACGCTCAGGTTACGCTGGTGGACGTTGATCAGCCCACTGGCGCTAACTTTTGGGAAGCCTATCAAAGTGAAAAAAAGCTCATTGCTTTTGCCAATACCAATCATCTCCGTGCGTCTTGGTTTTTAGAAAAACCTTTAAGAGTGCAGCCTTTTACTGAATTATTGAAAAAACTCAGCGAAACCTTGCCATTGGTGGCGACGGAAGAGGTCGGTCGTGCAGAAAAAACCACTGCACAGACGCGGGGCGGTGTTCAGAGAACGCTCAATGAATCTGCACAGCATTATGATCCAGTTCATTATTTATCCGGGGTTTTACAAACCGCATTGCTTGCACAACAAGCGCAAGTGGTGAGTTTTTCAGGCTTTGATCCCCTGTACTTAGTGCCGCAGGAAAAGCGTTGCTATACGGTAACCATGAATTTGACGCGGTTAACCCCTGCGCAGAAAACGCTATTTTCTGCGCGTGCTGAACAGTTATTGCAACGTCCGGTTACGCTTGAGCAAGCGCGTAGTGCAATTGCTGAACAGGAATTAAAACCCTATGATATTTATGCGTTTATATGGGGCTCTGCATTGTTGTCGGCAGATGGGCGCTTGTTGACAGGGCATTCTATGCAGAGTTTTGTGCGCTTAAAGCAATGGCCAAATTTTACCCATTTGCCCCGTGAGCCAGCACACATGAAACTTGCGGCTTTTATGTTAAAAAATGCCGCTAATATTCCGCGCATTGCCAGTGCTACGCAATTGCCGCTGGCAACTGTAATTGATTTTTTTAATGCTTGTGCGCTGAGTAATTTATTGTTAACGCAGAAAGCCCAGAGTACATCGCCTACGATGAATACCACTCAACTTGTTGATAAACCAATTTCCAGCGAAAAACGTGGTCTATTGGGTAATATTTTGCGGCGTTTAGGGCGCACTTAATTTAATGCTTAAGTAGAAGCTCATTTGCCGTCTTTTGTTTATTCCGAAAGCAACCCATAATCGGAAAGCCTGATTTTTCGTATTTCCAGCAAACTCAAATGATATTCCCGTGAAAGAAATTAAACTCGTATTCACCGGCAGCATGGGCGCAGGCAAGACGACCGCCATCAGCGCCTTGAGCGAAATCCCCGTCATCAACACTGATGTGCGCGCTACAGACGAAGCGGCGCTGCGTAAAGAGCGCACCACTGTGGCGATGGATTATGGCGAAATGACTTTGTCTGACGGACAAAAACTGCGTCTGTACGGTACGCCTGGGCAAGAACGCTTTTCCTATATGTGGAAAATCTTAATGGAAGGCGCTTTGGGGTTGATTATTTTGGTGGATAATGCAGGAGAACATCCGCTACAAGATTTAGACCTCTACCTGACGCATTTCCGTCAATACATTGATTCAACCAGTGCGGTTATCGGCGTGACGCGCATGGATATGGCAGAGCAGCCAGGGCTGGACGAATATTATGATTATTTGGCGCAAAAAGAGTTACAACTGCCGATTTTTTCCGTTGACGTGCGCGATAGGGACAATGTGGTGATGATGTTGGAAGCCCTTGTCGCTATGCTGGAATTTGCTTACTAGGATACATGCCATGCTATCTAATTTGGAAAAAGTACAAACGACTCAATTACTTAAATCACTATTGCAAAACACCAGCGAAATTTGTGCGGCTGTTGTCACTACTTTAGATGGTCATCTCTGTGCCAAAGAGCAGCGCGACGAATATGCTTTGGAACGCTTAGCAACCATGGGCAGCACCCTGATGTCGTTAGGCGACACCATCACGGCTGAATTGAAAATGGGCGCTTGCCGCAACATTATTTCCGAAAATGAAGGCGGCATTGTTGCCTTTATGCACATTAACCAAGACCTGGTGCTGGTCACTTTAACTCAGCAACTCAATGCCTTGGGCATGTTGCTGGCACATTCCCGACGCTGTGCTGCGGAAATTGCCAAACTGCTCCACAACACTTGAGCGCCTTTTCACCGCCTCCAAACTCGTCTGCGTCTCCAACGCTTGCCTGGTATAAGCATCTGCTGGGCATCGCGCTTCTCCTCCTCTGTTTCAGTTGGCTATTCCCGTTAGCTTGGTTTCCCCTTAAGCCGCACAAAAGCCTCAGTCCAGAGCTGCTACCGCGCAATCAGGGGCGCTACGCACTGGTGTTTTTTGGTTTTCCAGGCTGCACTCAAGTATGCCCCACCAGCTTGCAGGCGCTTGCCCACCTTTATCAGCAGTATCCGCAAGCACGGCTCGATATAGTGTTTGTCAACCTCATGTCCAGCTTGCCGCCGACTGTGGCGCAAGCTTACGCACAGCAGATTCACCCGGATTTTATTGTTTATCCCGATTCGCCCGCGCACTTGCAAAGTCTGATAGAGGCTTTCGGTGCGCAGCGTCAAGGCAGCGCAACAGAAATCTGGCAACACAGCGGTTTTATTTATTTGCTGGAAAAAGTTGCCGAAAAGTGGCAAATTCGTGACATTTACCGCGATCCGCCCGCCCTGCTCAATGCTGCTTTGACAGACCTTGCGCAATTGCGTCAAATACAAAAATAAAAAATTTATAAAACAAAGCCTTACTAAAGGAGAGAGCGCCCATGCTCAGTCAAAAAATCAGCGAAAGTTTTTGCGCACGGGCGCATATTCCCGTATCCAATGCCATCCGCACCGCCCTGAAAGAAGACCTCTACCAAGCCGATAAAATGCTCATGGGCATCCTAGCGATACACTGGTTGGTCGCCAGCACCCTGATGGCATATAGCTACGGTTTTTATTGGCTCGGCTTTATTAGCGGCGGACTCATTACCGGCACCGCCTATGTAGGTTATCTATACCTGCGCGGCACTCTGTACTTGCGCTTGATTATGGCGGTCTCGCTGATGTTGTTTTCTGCCATTTTCATCCAGCAACATCTGGGGCGCATCGAAATGCACTTCCATGTGTTTCTAGCCATGCCGATTCTGATTCGTTACAAAGATGTACTGCCGATTTTCGCCGCTGCGCTCACCATTATTTTGCACCATCTAGTATTCAACTATTGCCAAGAATACAACGTCAGCTTATTTGGCACGCCGCTCCTGGTCTATAACTATGGGCAGGGTTTAACCATCACCTTGCTGCATGGGGCTTTTGTAGCCATCGCCGCTGCCATTTACATGTTCATGATCCGCGACAACATGCAGCGTTTTTGCGGATTAATGTACGCACAAGGTGAAAATATCCGCATGGGCGCCGAACTTGACATCACCCGCCGCTTACAAACCATGCTGTTGCCCAAAGAAACAGAACTTGAGGCCATCAAAAACCTAGACATCGCTTATTTCATGCAGCCCGCCGCTGAAGTCGGCGGCGACTACCTGGATGTCTTGCGCCAAGGAAATCAGGTTAAAATCGGCATCGGCGATGTCACCGGACACGGATTGGAAAGCGGCATTCTCATGCTCATGGTGCAAACCGCCGTGCGCACCCTGCTCACGCACAAAGTCTCAGACCCCAAACTGTTTTTGAATGTCATCAACAAAGTGGTCTACCACAACATGCAGCGCATCTGTTCTGACAAAAACCTCTCTTTAACGCTACTAGACTACGAAGCCGGGCTATTGCGCCTCAGCGGGCAGCACGAAGAAACGCTCATTGTGCGTAAAGAGGGGCACATCGAACGCATTGACACCTTTTCATTAGGTTTTATGGTCGGTGTAGAAGAAGAAATCAGCGATTTTGTACAGCATTTAGATATAGAACTCGCCCCGGGTGACGGCGTAGTGCTTTACACCGACGGACTTACCGAAGCCTTTAGCCCACTCAAAACAGTCTATGGTATTGAACGCCTCTGCACGCTCATTAGCCAAAATTGGCAACGCAGCAGCGCCAAAGAACTCGAAACCCTGATTATTCAAGATGTGTATCAGCACATGGGCGAACGCGAACAATTAGACGACATCACCCTGATTATCATGAAACAACTGGACTAATCACCTGCTTAAAATTCGACGCCATTCAGTTACCGATGGATGCTTTACAGCATACGCTAGAACTGGATACCATAAGCAGGAACAAGTCTTGCCTATCTGCACACAGGCTGGGCGATTACCTCTGCCAAGGATAACATCCTTGGTTTCTCAAAGCAGTGCGCAAAGGCAGGCAACGCCAACCTGCTGGCATGAACAGGGCATAGCAATGTACATTGAATACACCTTCAAAATGGATGATGGCAAGGTTTTGAACTACCGAGTTAAATTTGAGCGTCCGCGAGAAAAACAACTCAACCCGGCTGATTATCCAATCTGGACTCAATTAAAATTTCATCAATGTCCTAATTGCCCGTTGCAAACTGACACGCATTCCCACTGCCCCGCAGCCATTGATGCGCAAGAAATCGTCATGGGCTTTAATGAAGTGCTCTCGTGTAAAGCCGCAGATATTCATGTGTGCTCTCCAGAACGGGAATATTTCAAGCATACAGATGCACAAACCGGCTTGCGGGCGTTAATTGGCTTTGTCATGGCAAGCAGCGCCTGCCCGATTCTTTCCACCATGCGCGGTATGGCTTATTTTCATTTACCTTTTGCTTCTATGGATGAAGCAGTTTATCGCATTACTTCATCCTATTTATTACGCCAATATTTCAAATACAAAAAAAGCGGGAAAATCCCGGATTTTGAATTTGAAGGCTTAAAACAACACTTTCAGGAAATGCAAACTTTAAATTTTCATTTCCTAGAGCGTATTCGGGCTGGCTGTGAGGCTGATTCTAATCTCAATGTGTTAGCCACTTTATTTACTATTTCCTCCATGCTGTCTTTATCCTTAGAAAGACACTTAAAAGAAATACAACACCTGTTTGATTAAACTTCATAATTGCAGTCTTCTACGAGGTAGGCGTTATGTTAGACCACCAAATGTTTATTGAATACACCTTTAGCATGGAAGACGGCAAAGTGCTGCATTACAACGTCAAATTTGATCGCAGCCAAGAAACGCTGCAACCAGACAAAAACGCAGCCGCTTGGACTGAACTCGGCTTTCAGCAGTGCAGCAACTGCCCGCTCGACAAAGCAACCTGTAGCCATTGCCCAGTGGCTGTGGATGCGCAAGAAATTATATTGTCTTTCAATGAGATACTCTCTTTTAACGAGGCTGATGTGCGGGTTGTGACGCCCGAACGCGAATATTTCAAACACTGCGACGCGCAAACCGGATTGCGTTCATTGATTGGTTTTGTCATGGCAACTAGCGCCTGTCCGTTGCTCTCTCCTTTGCGCGGACTGGCGCATTATCATTTGCCTTTTGCTTCGCTGGATGAAATCCTATTTCGTTTTGCTTCTTCGTACTTGCTAGTGCAATATTACATTCACCAAGAAGGTGGACAAGCGGATTTAGTATTGCGCGGACTTAAACAACAATTCATTGAAATCCAAACACTGAACTATGATTTTCTGCAACGTATTCGGATTGCCAGCCAAGCGGATTCCAGCCTTGATGTACTGTCCACGCTGTTTTCCATTTCTTCGCTGATTTCGTTTAATCTCGATGAGCATTTGCAAAAATTGAAGCCATTGTTTATGAATGGTTATCCACTCAAAGCTGCATAATCTTCTGGGCTGTCTATATCCTGAAGCACATGCGCATTCGGCATTGCCACTCGTGTTACATACTGCGGATGTGTAGCGATAAAAGCGCGGCAGCCACCTTGTTCCCGAAAAGCTAAAACCGCCGCTCGGTGCTGTGCTGATAACAACACCGGATTGCCGCGTTGCCCCTCAAACTCTGGCACTAAAATCCGCTCTGGTGCGGCTTGTGCGAAAGCCGTCAGCAAAAAATTCACCTCCTCAGCTTGCAACCAGACTTGATCTGCTAAGCACAACAAATAGCCCGCCGCAGCTGGTGCTTGCTGCAATCCCCAATGTACTGAACTCATGCGCCCGCTCAGGTAATCGGGATTAAATACCTGCGTGACTGGCAGCCCCTGCAACACCTGCGCACTGTGCCGCGCCGCATAGCCGAGCACCACTGTTAAACCACTGATTTGGGTGGTCAGCAGCATCTCAGCACGATCTCGCAGCATGGCTTGTCCGCGTACTGGCAACAGCAGTTTATTCAACTCGCCCATGCGCCGCGAGCTACCGGCTGCCAGCAAGATGGCGTGAATGTTTTTGAGCATTTCAATTATACAAGTCAAATCTTATTAAAGACGGCTGTCCAAGCGCCCGTACGTTTATCCAGTAGGGCTTGAAAGGCTTTAGTATCCAGTGGATGCCCTAAGAAAAATCCTTGTCCAATTTGACAACCTTGTTTAATGAGAAAATCTATTTGCGTTTGGTTTTCTATGCCTTCTGCGACAATACCTAAATGCAGGCGTTGTCCTAAGCCGATAATGGCGCTGACGATTTCTGCATCCTGTTTAACATCTTCTATGTCATGCACAAAAGAGCGATCAATTTTCAATTCAGAAATGGGAAAGCGTTTTAAGTAGCTTAAAGAAGAATAGCCGGTGCCAAAATCATCTATGGCTAAGGTGACGCCCATACTTTGTAATTCCTGCAAAGTATTAATCACATCATCTTCTTTTTGCAATAAAATGCTTTCGGTTAATTCTAATTTTAGGAAGGGTGCTTTTAAGCCGGTATCTTCTAAAATAGAAGCGACTTCTTTGGCTAAATCTTGGTGGCTGAATTGGCGGGCAGATAAATTAACTGCCACTTTGAGTTTATTAAAACCTTGATCGTGCCAAGCTTTGGTTTGCGCACACGCAGTATGCAGTACCCAATGTCCAATCTCTACAATTAAATTGCTTTCTTCTGCCAGTGGTACAAACTCGCCTGGAGAAACCATGCCTTGCTGGGGATGAAACCAACGCACTAAGGCTTCCATACCGATGAGGCGTTGTTTATTCAAATCGAATTGTGGTTGATAATAAACATGCAGTTCTTCGCGTTCTAGGGCGCGACGTAGGCTGCTTTCTAGCAACAGCAGTTCTAAACTGTGCGCATTCATGGCTTTCATGTAAAACCGGTAGTTGTTTCCGCCATTTTGTTTGGCTTCGTACATAGCAGTTTTGGCGTTTTGAATCAGCACGTCACCGTTTGCGCCATCGTTGGGAAAGAGGCTAATGCCGATGCTGCCGCTAACAAAAATCTCTTTACCATCAATGATATATTCTTGCTTGAAGACGTTTAGCAGATTTTTTGCAATCCAGGTGGCATTATCCACATGGGGAATGTGCTCGACCATGAGGGCAAATTCATCAGCCCCTAGATGCGCAACCGTGTCTTCTGAGCGCACTGCGCCCTGTAAGCGCTGGGCAAAACGCTTGATGATATCGTCACCAGTGGCGTGTCCGAGGGTCATATTAATGTCTTTCAGACGATCTAAATCCATCATGATCACGGCAATTCGCGCTTGTTCGCGCACCGCTCGCTGGATGGCATGTGCGAGGCGGTCGTTGAGCAACAAGCGATTGGGCAGCCCAGTGAGGTCATTATGTTGGGATAAGTAATTGATTTGCGCTTGAGATTTTTTCATGGCGCTAATATCGGAAAAAACTCCAACATAATTGATTGGCTGTTTGAATTCATTAGTGACGGTGCTAATGGTGAGCCATTCATGATAAACCTCGCCTGATTTGCGTCTGTTAATGATTTCGCCTTGCCAGCGTCCGCCAGTTTGTAGGCTTTCCCACATGGTTTGGTAAAAATGCGTATCTTGCAGACCAGATTGCAACAGTGCTGGAGTTTTGCCCTCGACTTCGGCAAATTCGTAGCCAGTGGTGTCGGTAAAGGCTTTGTTGATTTTCTGGATGCACCCGCGCAAATCGGTAATCACCACACCTTCAGCGGTATTTTCAAATACTGCTGCTGCTTGGTGTAGACGATTTTCGTCGCGCTTGCGTTCACTGATGTCTAAGCAGGTAAATACCTGATAATGAAGCTGTTGTTGTTTGCCAAATTGTAGGCTACATAGGCAGTCTACGCACAGTAGTGCGCCGTCTTTGCGCTGCAAGGGAGTTTCGGCGTAACGCAACGGGATAGCGTTTTGTGCATAAGGCGCGGCATCCAGCGTAACTGGTAGTTTGGGTAGCAATTGTGGCAAAGACAGTTGTTCCAGCTCTTGTGCCACAAAGCCGCTGAGATGGTAAAAACTCTGGTTGGCTTGCAGAATTTTGCCTTGTGCATCCGCCACAAGAATGATGGCGTGTGTTGCATTGAGCAGGGTATCTGCGAAGTTTTTTTCCTGTTCTAGCACTGCATTGAGTTTTTGTACTTCCGCCAATTGTTCGCGCAACGCTTGATCTAAGGGACGCAAGGCAATGCGGCTGAGCAGCAACCACAACACTCCGCTGAGACAAACAAAACTCAGTAAAGAAATAATAAGTAATTGAGTTTCTTGTTTTTTAAGTGCAACTTTGATGAAGCGAATGTCGACACGCAGTTCTATGTCTAACTGCATATCGTAGGCATTGACGCGGGTATTGACAGGCAAAATATCTTGCGCCGCCAAGTGCTGCGGCATTGTGCGCTGGTAGCTTACCCAGTTAAATAGGTTATCCGCTTGCACTTTGATGCTAAGCACCTGCTCCTGTTGCGCCGCCCAGTGCAGCAACATAGGTTTGATTTCCATGCCGCGCCTTTGTGCCAGCGAATAGGCTAGAAATTCACCCAATAGTTGTAGTTGCACTTGCATACGCTGTTGCTCTTGGTGCAACACAAATTGCGTTTGCTGGTGCAGTATTAACTGGTAAGCCAGTAATAAAAAGCACAAGAGTACGCCAGAGAAAATGCTAAACGGGCGTTGGGAAAAAATTTGTGGAGAAGGTTTCATGCGACAGGGCACCAGCCTATCCGTTACGAGGTAAAACAGCGGATACGCACAGTAAAATTAAGCGGCGGAAAGGCGAATGATGCAACATATACGCCCATAGCACAATGACAAAGCTTTATATTCTAAGTCGCTATGCAGTCAGTCGGATAGGCAAGATACTGTGGACACTTAAGCATAGGCGCTTAATGCGGATTTTATAGGCTGGCATTTTTTAATGCGCCTGATCCTGCAACATCCTGCGACGACATTTGCATGAGTCAATAGCTTAAATTCAGATTGTCAGGCAAAATTACCACATCTTTAAGGCGTCCCATTCCTTTCCCACTGTTCAAGGAGAACTTCATGACCCGCTACCCGCTGCACTCGCTTCTGTTTTTCATGGTTCTGTTGCTCGCTCATACGTCTGTGCCAGCCGCTTTTGATTCCGCCACTTTTAACAAGGCAGACAAGCCTTTAGAAGTGGTGAATGTTAAGCCATCCGGTGAGGATGTCTATGCTGGGCGGGAAATTGTTTTCCAATTTAATCAGCCCGTTGTGCCCGTAGGACGCATGGAACGCACAGCAGCAGAAATTCCGGTGCAGATAACGCCGGCATTGGACTGTCAATGGCGCTGGCTGAACACTTCAGCTCTGTCTTGCCAGTTAAGCGACAGCACGCGCCTTAAGCTCGCCACCCATTACCAAATTCAAATGCAGCCGGGCATTACCACTGAAGACGGCAAAACCCTGGTAAAACCCCTAGAGCATGGGTTTACAACTCAGTATCCCAAAGTCTCTTACCAAAGTTTTGATACCTGGACTGCGCCCGGTAAACCACAGATACGCGTGAGTTTTAACCAGCGTGTGCAGCGAGCCTCGGTCACGCAAGCCTTATATTTCTTAATTGGGGAACGCCGTTATCCCGTGCAAGTGATCGCCGATAAAGAAGCGCAAGCGGAAGATGATCCTGACGCGGAATACAACCCAGAAGAAACAGAAGCAGAGCAAGCGCCAGCAGCAGCAAAATCATCAGATTTTCGTAACGCTTGGATAATTGAGCCGCTGAATCTCTTGCCGGAAGATGCTGAGGTATCCTTGAATGTGCAGCCTGGCTTAGTCGCCGAAGAGGGCGCAGAAAAAGGCGTAGAAAATCGCCTGTTAGTGAACTTTGCCAGCTTTCCTGAATTTAGGCTTCTGGGGATAAAATGCACCAACAACGATGAGCAGAGCGTGTCTTATTTGCCTTCGTTAGCGCCTGTACCCGCCTTGAATAAACGCTGTAACCCTTTGCGTAGCGTAGGCTTAGAGTTTTCCTCGCCAGTGCCGGTAGATATATTGAAAGATCACTTAAAACTGGCGCCTGATTTAGCCGGTGGGCGCAAAGATTATGATCCCTGGGAACGTCTGTATCGTGCTGATTTGCTTGATCAACCTCACCAGCGCGGCAATACCTACACTGTTTGGCTGCCGGAATATCTGCGGGCTTGGCAGAATTATCAGTTGTTTATGCCCACTAAAATCGAAGATGCGTTCGGACGCCGCCTGCCTTTACCCGTGCAAATGCGCTTTGCCACTAACCATCGCCTGCCGGATTACAGCTTTGAACACAACACTGCGGTGCTGGAATCAGGCGTAGATAGCCAAGTGCCTATCGTTGTCACCAATCTTGAGCGATTGAACCTGAATTACCATCTGCTGACCGCCAGTTCTGTGCAGAATAATTTGTTTGGTAACCAACCTTTAGCCAAAGTCATTGATATTGCCTACCGCACACCGCTGGATATTCGCGCCCTGATTCCAGGTGCTTCCGGCGTGGTACAGGGCACGTTTTCAACCACGCCAGAAGTGCGCCGTGACTGGTCAGATTATTGGTTTTTCACACAAGTCACGCCGTTTCATGTGGAAGCCAAAGCCGGCTATCACAATACGCTGGTGTGGATGACGGATTTTGCCACTGGGCAACCCGTAGCAGACGCCAATGTGCAGGTGTACAAAGGGGTTTATGGAGAATTTCCAGCGCAGCCCGAAGTGCTTGCCAGCGCCCGCACCAATGCGGATGGGATAGCGATCTTGCCAGGTTTGAGCGCGCTTGATCCTGATTTGCGTCTGCAAACCTATAACCGAGACGATCCGCGCTTATTCCTGTATGCCAATAAGCAAGAGGCCATTGCGCTAATGGCGTTGGATGAGAATTTTGCAGTAGATATGTACAGTTTGAGCGACGATTATTCGGTATACGGTTATTCGCGTAAAAAATACGGGCATATCCACACTTGGGGCACTACGGCGCAGGGTGTGTACAAAGTGGGCGACACAGTGCAGTTTAAGCTGCTGGTGCGTGACCAAAGTAATACTGCTTTCAGTGCGCCGCCCCGCGAAGGCTACAAGCTTACCGTGACAGACCCGATGGGTAAAAGCGTGTATGAAGTCGAAAACCTAACGCTTTCAGAATTTGGCGGTTATGCTGGCGAATTTAGCCTCGCTGACAGCGCCGCTGTAGGTTGGTATAACTTTGAATTAACTGCAAGTTTTACCGAAGATTCCTGGCAGCCGCTGCGCGTGCTAGTGAGTGATTTCACGCCTTCGCCTTTCCGTGTGCGTAATAGCTTGAATGGCGAATTGTTCAAAGCCAACGATACCCTGAAAATCGAAACCACAGCCAATCTGCACGCGGGTGGTCCTTACGCAGACGCACCCAGCGCTTTAAATGTGTTGCTGGATTGGCAAACACTGCCAGTAGCTGAGCCTGCCTTAAAAGGCTTTTACTTTGATACTTGTTTGAGTGAAGACAGCTACGATTGCTCCTCCACCAGTTCTTTGCACAGCGTTGAAGGACAAGTAGACAAACAGGGCGTCTGGCACAGCGAATTTGTGCTGACTGATATGTCGCCCGTGGTGTATGGCAAATTGATGGTAGAAAGCACAGTGCGCGATGATCGCGGCAAAGATGTCGCCAGCCGCACCAGTGCGCAATATCTAGCACGCGACCGCTTCGTCGGCTTGCGCCAAACCACTTGGGTGCTGGCAGAAGACGAACCCGCCACAGTGAATCTGATCGTCGTAGACGAACACGGCAAACCCGCTGCTGGCACAGACATCCACACCCGCATTGAATACCGCGCCACCAAAGCCGCACGGGTTAAGGGCGCGGGCAATGCCTACCTCACCCAATACACGCACGAATGGGAAGAACGCGCCCAATGCGATAACAGCTCCACCGCCGCGCCGCTGGATTGTCAATTTACCCCCGCCGATCCTGGTTTGTACCGCCTCACCGCACAGATCAAAGACACCCAAGGGCGTGAACACTTTAGCCGCATTGACCAATGGGTTTCTGGCAAAGGACAAGTGGTATGGGAAATGGCAGACAACAACGGACTGGATGTACAGCCAGAAGCCACCAACTACAAAGTTGGCGACAAAGCCCGTTTTCTGGTGAAAAACCCCTACCCAGGCAGCAAGGCGCTGATTACTGTCGAGCGTTTTGGCGTCATGGATCACTGGGTTGAAACCTTTGACGAAAGCTTGAAAATCCTAGAAATTCCGATCAAAAGCGATTATCTGCCAGGCTTCTACCTGTCTGTTATGGTAATGTCGCCACGAGTAGACAAACCCATTGAAAATCAAGTGGATTTAGGCAAACCCGCGTTTCGTATGGGGTATGTCAAAATCGCCGTTGAAGACCCTTACAAAGAACTGCAAGTCACAGTAAAACCACAAAAAGAAGTCTATCGTCCACGGGATAAAGTCACGGTAGATTTACAGGCAACCGCCCGTTACGCCGAGCTAAAAAGCCAGCCAGTGGAAATCGCTGTAGCAGTGCTAGACGAATCCGTGTTCGACCTGATTGCCCAAGGGCGCAGCTATTTTGATCCTTACACGGGTTTTTACAGCCTGGATGAACTGGATGTGAAAAACTTCAATTTACTGCTGAAACTGGTCGGACGGCAGAAATTTGAGAAAAAAGGCGCAAATCCAGGCGGCGACGGCGCAGCCAGCAATTTAAGTATGCGTTCCCTGTTCAAATTCGTCAGCTATTGGAATCCGTCCGTCAAAACTGATGCCGAGGGCAAAGCGCAAATTCAATTTGATGCGCCAGATAACCTCACTGGCTGGCGCGTGCTGGCAATGGCAGTCACGCCAGAAGACCTGATGGGCTTAGGTGATGCGAATTTCAAAGTCAACCAACCCATCGAATTGCGTCCAGTGCTGCCCAACCAATTAACCGTAGGCGATCAAGTACAAGTTGGTTTCAGTGTCATGAACCGCACCGACAAACCGCAAAAAATCGCCGTGCATATCAATGCCCTGCAAAACAGCGGCGACCGCCAAGAAACGGTAGAAACACTCGATGCGCCGCCGTATGAACGCAAAACCGTGTGGCTGCCCCTGACCGCGCAAATTGACGGGCAAATTCAGTTGACTGCACGGGCAGAAGGCGAAGATTTTAGCGACGCTTTACAACAAAGCCTAACCGTGTACAAACGCCGCTCACTCAACACCAGCGCCACCTATGGCACCACAGTTCTACCGCAAGTCACTGAACGCATTGCCTTTCCCGCCGACATTCACGCAGACAGTGGCGGCATTAGCCTAACCACTGCACCCAGCATCATTGCCAACGTAGACGGCGCTTTTGAATACATGCGCGATTACCCCTATGCCTGTTGGGAGCAAAAACTCAGCAAAGGCGTCATGGCTTCACATTACAACAACTTACGCGCCTGGTTGCCCGATAGTCTCATATGGAAAGAAGCCGACCAACTGCCGCTCAACACCCTGCAACTGGCAGCCGAATACCAAGCCCCCAACGGCGGCATGGCATTCTATGTACCGCAAAACGAGCGCGTCAGCCCCTACTTAAGCGCCTACACCGCCCTGGCGTTTAGCTGGCTACGCGACAGCGGGTTGGCAGTGCCAGAAAAAGTCGAAAACCACTTGCACGAGTATCTCAATGAACTGCTACGCAAAGACCTGCTGCCAGATTTCTACACCAAAGGCATGGCATCCAGCGTCCGCGCTGTCGCCCTCGCTGCGCTGTCCAAACAAGGCAAAGTCACGCTGGCAGACATCCAACGCTACCAGCCGCATGTACCAGAAATGAGCCTGTTTGGCAAAGCCCAATTCCTGACCGCAGCGATCAACGTCAAAGGCACAGAAAAAATTCGCCAACAAGTGGTTGACAAAATATTAGCCCAATCCGTTGAAAGCGGTGGCAAAATCACCTTCAACGAAGTGCTAGATGACAGCTACACGCGCATCCTCGCCACCCCCTTACGCGACAACTGCGCTGTACTCAGCAGCCTAACCCAATTTGAAGAAAGCGGACAAACCGTCAGCAGCGGCTTACCTTTCAAACTGGTACGCAGCATCATCGCCGCACGCAAGAGCCGAACCTATTGGGAAAACACCCAAGAAAACATGTTCTGCATGAACGCCCTGATTGACTACGCACGAGTATACGAAAACGTCGCCCCCGACATGCAAGTCAAAGTCTGGTTCACCCCCGACGGCGCAACAACTGCCGAAGCCTTGGGAGAAACCAAATTCAGCGACGTGCGCAACCCACCGGTTGTCTTCAAGCGCGACATGACCTCAACTGATCCAGGCAAATCCGCCAGCATCAAACTAGAAAAACAAGGCGACGGACGCCTCTACTACGGTCTACACATGAAATACGCGCCCAAACTCGACAATGCCGAAGCCATCAACGCCGGCATGGTCATCAAACGCGAATACCATGTAGAGCGCAACGGCACTTGGCAACTGCTCGATCTCAGCGGCAAAACCCCGCAATCGCTCAAAACCGGCGAACTGGTGCGCGTAGACCTCTACCTCTCGCTACCCACCGCCCGCAACTTCGTCGTCGTAGACGACCCCGTCCCTGGCGGACTCGAACCCGTCAACCGCGATCTCGCCACCAGCTCCCAGGTCGCCGCCGACAAAGCCAAATCCGACTACGCTGGCGGCTCACTCTGGTTTGATCATTCTGACTGGCAAGAATACGGCTTTAGCTTCTGGAGTTTCTACCACACAGAACTGCGTCACCACGCCGCGATTTTCTACTCAGACTACCTACCTGCCGGCAACTACCACCTCAGCTACGTTGCCCAAGCCATTGCCCCCGGCAAATTCAGCATCATGCCCACACATGCTGAAGAAATGTACGAACCCGATGTCTATGGCAAAGGCTTACCCGGCGTCCTAGAGGTAGTGCGCTAAGCAAAAACTGCCAAGCCTCCAGGCTTAGCAGTTTGCTTATTCTGCGCCCTGAGCTTGTCGAAGGGCGCAGAAAATCAAGCACTTGCATGTTAAAAATATATTGTTACCTACTGATACTCATACCCACCAGAAACTGCATTTTTGTTCTATCCAATTTGATACAAATCATTGTGTTTTAAGCACTGAATCAATATCCCTGAGAGCAGTTTCAGGCAAAGCGCAGTATGTCTAGTACAAACACCATTCCCTATACGCAATAGTTACAAGCCAAGCAACTAAGTATTTGCTTGTTTATAGTAGGATTACTCAATAATTATATTTTTATAATTATTAAGCATATGATTTTATATGTCTTTTATTTTAAATATTCAGTAATCCGACTATAGTTTCTTCAATTAACCGCAAACCACCCTTACCCACCACGGCTGCCATTGATTCACGGCTGAGTTTGGCATTCACGCAGGCAGTGTGCCAGTGTTCAAAGCATGCCCAAAGATGAGTTGGGTTTACTTCTAAAAACTGGTTTAGCTTTCTTTCTAAAAGACGAATTATCTTTCTTTCTAGTCGTCCTAGAACCAAGCCTACAATTAAACCGAAGAAAAAACCCACTAGGAAAGCAATAGAAACACTGAGGAGCGGAAGGCTAATAGCTAACCATAAAGGTAAGTCTTTAGCCAATCCATTGCTCAAAAGAAAAATTGCGACTGCGACTGCGACTGCGACTGCGACTGCGCCTGCGACTGCGCCTGCGACTGCGCCTGCGCCTGCGACTGCGACTCCGAATACGGCTACGAATGCGACTGCGACTGCGAATACGGCTACGAATGCGAATACGGCTACGACTGCGACTGCGACTGCGACTGCGACTGCGACTGCGACTGCGAATACTAGATAAATATGGAGTTTCTCTACTACCTTCTCAGGCAAATGCAATGTCAAGCAGTTTAAGATGAAGAGTGCTTTCTTTGCGATGAAATTGAATTTTTTTCGATACAAAGCCAGCTTGGTTAAAAACAAATTCAAATAAAAACCTAGCTTTCTCTGCATCGGTTTCGCTAGATTGATATTGATTTGCCCATTCTGCGGCAAACAGCAGACTTTCTTCTTGCTTTACAAGTGTGCTGAGTTTAAGTTTTAACCGATGCGTTAAGGATTCTGCGCTCAGTCTTTCTACTTCGGGCAGTGCTTTTCTTACCCAAAACTGCGCAAAGATTTTTCCGGCGAGAAATTCCATAAAAGATTTATGCGCAAATTTGAAACTGCCGTTGCGGCTGACATCGGATTCTAATAAGCCACAGGTGCGCACGTCGGTTTTGATGCCTTCCAGGGCTTTTTCATAGCCTTCTTTGGCTTCTTGCAAGCGTTGGCGCAAAGGTAAGCGGCTTTTGCCCGCTAACACATCCCCTTGTTGTGACACGCTGTCGGGAATGCTGTTTACCAGTTGCGCGACCAGTTGCCCAAGCTGTAGATGGTTGATTTGATTGGGCAGTTTATTGACCAGCATGTACACCGCCACGCCTGCCATGAAGTATTCGCGCTCGGCGGGGTTAAGCTGCATGTATTGCGCGGGTTGCTCTTTGGCGGCTTGGCGTTCTAGGGTGTGACACATTTGCGGATTTAACCGATGATTAAAATACTATGAATATCTGTACGTTTTGGCATGGGGAAATCTTGTTGAATTAGCTTTTGAATTGGGTTTCGTTGAAAACGGCGTTTTTGGTGCGTCTAAATAAAGTTCCACCATAGTTTTCTTTAACTTTTTCTTGAAGATTTTGCATGTCTTGGGTCATTTTATTTGCGCCGCTATTGTTGACAATGACAGCGTATATTTTTTTCCTTTTGCTATATATAGTGAAATTCCTATAAATTTGTTATGTTTATTTTAAATACTTCACTGAA
>DYPD01000006.1:0-11617 GCA_020720115.1 Thiomargarita sp.
ACTGCGACGCCAGCGGACAAGTCACGCTCGATACCGACAAAAGCTGTAGCGCCAGCTTCACCGCCAAACCGCTGGAAAACTACCGCTTAACCGTCACAGTCAGCGGAAACGGGCGCGTAGACGGCGCAGGCGATTACGTCCAAGGCAGCCGCATACTGCTCAGCGCCGTGCGTCAAGACGGCTGGCTATTCACTGGCTGGAGCGGCGATTGCGACAGCAGCGGCGGCGTAGTCTTGGACGGCAATAAAACCTGCACTGCAACCTTTCAAGCCCCGCCCGCACCCGATGCGCCCAACCCTATTGCCGATATACCGATAGAAGCCTTTGCTGCCTTAACCCCCGACAGCGTCGCCAGCATTCCGCCAGCTACCCTGAATTTGCTCAGTGCTGAGCAACTGGCAGCTATTCCGCCCGATACTTTTAGCCAACTGAGCGCCTCACAACTGGCAAACCTCAGCACAGACGCCATTGCTGGCATCACTCCAAGCCAAATCGCCAGCCTGCCGCCTGACGCCTTAAGCGACCTCAACAGCGACAGCCTGCAAGCGTTGCCGACTGACACCATTGCCGCACTGGATGCCGCTCAAGTTGGGGCACTCAATGCCGCCCAAGTCCAACAAATGCCCAGCACCGAGGTCTCCGAACTCATGGTCAACCTCAATGCAGACAACATCAAACCCGCAGACATCGTCAAACTCCTGCCCGAAGGTTGGAACATTGATCTGACCACTGGCGACCTCAGCGCCCCGCCTGGCACCGCCATCAGCTACCGCACGCTACCCCAACCTGCGAACCTGCCCGCACAACTGAGCCTGCCCGCATTGCCCGACCTCAATAGCAGCTTCAGCCTCGGCGGACAAGGTAGCAAAGGTAGCGCCCTCAACAACTTACAAAACACCGTCGCCACGCCTGGCAGTAGCGGCACGCTGCCGCCCTACATACTCTCGCAAAACCCTACAGGCATCCTCAAAGTCTCAGCCACTTTCGACTCCAAATTTGAAATGGCATTTATCCCAGACCCCAACAATATCCTGGTCATCACCAGCGACATGGCAGTGGGTTTAACCCAAGATGAAGGCGGCTTCCCTATCATCATCACGCCATCTGGTGAACGCTTCCGCGTGTTGCCCGCCCCCGCCAGCCCCGAGTTGCTCGCACAAGCCGTCGGTGCCGACAGCCAGGTCACGCTTACCAGCGACGGTAGCGCGTTCTTTGACTACCCAGACAGCAACCGCCGTAACGGACGCGCCAGACAAGTCGTAAGCTTTGAAGCCTTCGTCGAACCGCCACCAGAAGGCTTTGATCCTTCGCTATTTCCCGAAGGCTTTCAGCCAGGCTTCTACCTGCCGCCCGACTTCCGGCGCATCACATCAACGCTGCCCATCACCCACAGCAAAGGCAAACTCATCTATCCCGACGGACGCGCCCAAGCCATCAACGCTGCCCTCCTTGAACCCGACGAATTTCAACAACTGGGACTCAAGTTCACGGGCATAGAAAAAGTCGTGCGCAACGCTAACGGCACCTTTACGGTCATCACTGGCGGCGACGAGTATCTGATAAAACCCCAATTTGACCTACAGGTGCTCGACAACAGCGAAGCACTGAACGGCAGCGCCATCCAACTCAATGCCGGCATTCTGGAGTTTCATGTCCCCTTTAGCCCGCCGAGCAGTCCCAACCGTCGGCGCGGCGAAGCCCATCAAGTAGCAGTATTCCAGCCGTTGGTAGAATTCATCCCAGACGAATTTTGCACTGTTGAGGGCGCTAATCGCACCTGTCATTTTGGCGGGCAATCTTGCACGGAACTCGCTCCTGGAAATTGGTTTTGCCAATAAAAATCAAGACCTTTCAGGTTTTCAAAGCCTGGTAAGGTCTGCACATTCTATTCACTGCGGTCTCGTTCACTTCGACACTTCGACAAGCTCAGTGCACCGCAAGCTCAGTGCACCGCAAGCTCAGTGCACGCGATAAGCTCAGTAAACGCAACAAGCCCAGTGAACGCGACAAGCTCAGTGCACCGCAAGCTCAGTGCACCGCAAGCTCAGTGCACGCGATAAGCTCAGTAAACGCAACAAGCCCAGTGAACGCGACAAGGTCAGTAAACACGATTTGACCGGCTCAGTGAACTCAGACCTCTCCTTGAACTTGCGTATGGGGGCTGGAATCCCCATAAAATCCGGCACTTCACTCGGTATCATTTAAGGACTGAACAATGACGGAATGGCTTGAAACTTTGCGCAACTCTGGCGCTATTTTTGATGATAATCAACAGGTTGTGCATTTTAGAGCAGCGCAGGCAGAACAGACGGCGGCGTTGCATGGCACTGTTTTGTGCGCTTTATCAGGGTTGGCTTGCATTGAAGCGGCGGGTGCGGATACTGTGACTTTTTTGCAGGGACAATTGACCAATGATGTGAAGCAGGTGTCGGCGCAGCATAGCCAATTGGCGGCTTGGTGTTCGGTAAAAGGGCGGGCGCTGGCGGTATTTCGCGTGTTGCAACGTGAAAATGTGCATTATTTGCTGGCGCCGCAAGATCGCTTAGAGACGGTGCTTAAGCGCCTGACGATGTACATTTTGCGCTCACAAGTGAAATTGCGTGATGTCAGTCAGAAATTGTTGTGCATCGGCGTCGGCGGCGTCCACGCTGCCGCTGCCTTGGAGCAGCTGCTGGGTTATGCGCCGCCAGCGGAAGTGGATGCGGCGATGACGCAAGCGGGCGTGACCCTGTTGCGCGTTGCGGGTGTACAGCCGCGTTTTATGTTGTTGGCGGCGCCTGCGTCTGTTGCTCAGCTATGGGCGGCGTTGAAGGCAGTGCCGGAGGTGACGCCGGCGGGCGTGGCTGCTTGGGATTTGCAGGATATTTTGGCGGGTTTGCCACAGGTTTTTGCCCAAACCGCCGAAGCCTTTTTGCCGCAAATGCTGAATTTGCAAGCCATTAATGGCATCAGCTTCAAAAAAGGCTGCTACACGGGGCAGGAGATTGTGGCGCGGACGCAGTATTTGGGTAAACTCAAGCGGCGTTTATTCATTGCTCAATTGGCGCAAGACGAATGTCCGGCGCCAGGTACGGCGCTGTTTGCTGCCAGTGGCGAGCAAAGCGTGGGGCAAGTGGTCAACGCCAGCCCGCATCCTGACGGCGGCTGTGTGTGTACGGCGGTGATACAGATTGCCAGCACCGAGCAACCCTTGCATCTGGGTAGCGCTGCCGGATCACTGGTGGAGTTGCTGCCGTTGCCTTACGCGCTGGCTTAGAAGCTCAGCCTTGTTCTGCAAGTTTTAGCAGTTCTTGTAAAGCCATTTCCACTGCTTGCTCGCGCACTTGGCGGCGGTCGCCTGAGAATAAATAATGGCGGGCATAGCAGGTGGTGGGCGTTGCCCAAGCCAGCCACAGAGTGCCCACGGGCTTTTCTGCGCTACCACCGCCTGGTCCGGCAATGCCGCTGATCGCTACACTCAGTTGCGTGCTGCTGCGTGCCAGAGCGCCTTGTGCCATTTCTAGCACTACTGCTTCGCTGACTGCACCATAGGTCTGGAGCGTTGCAGGCAAGACGCCTAGCATCTCTTGTTTGGCTTGGTTGGAGTAGGTGACGAAGCCGCGTTCAAACCAGGCAGAACTGCCCGCAATTGCGGTGATCTCTTGCGCTAAGTAGCCGCCCGTGCAAGATTCTGCACAGCAAAGCTGCCAGCCGCGTGTGCTCAAGGCAACACCTAAAGCCTGGGTTAAATGACTAAAATCCATTGTTGCATAAGCTCGAAAAGGGGTGACTGAAATGGGGTTTTAAAAGTTTGCACTTGGGGCTGTTGTGTAAAAGGCATTATAATATCGCGCTTTTGCTGATAAAATCAGCCTTTTGAAAAATTACCGGGAAGCTTCTGCATGTCTGTTTATACCCCTGTTGAACCACAACAACTGGAAACCTTACTGAAACATTATGTGCTCGGGGAATTAGTCAACTACCAAGGCATCAGTGCAGGCATTGAAAATACCAACTATTTTGTCACTACGACGAGAGGCGAATTCGTTTTAACCCTGTTTGAGCAAATGGGGTATGAGGAGCTGCCGTATTTTCTGGAGTTGATGGCTTACTTGGCGGAACATCGTGTGCCGAGTGCGCACCCTGAGGCTGATTCTGAGGGGCATTATTTACGCGAGTTTTGCGGCAAACCAACGGCGCTGGTAAAACGCTTGCGCGGTCAAGATGTTAAATCTCCACAGGCCGCTCACTGTAGCGCCTTGGGTGCAGCACTGGGACATATGCACACGGCGACCTCTGGTTTTCCTCTGTATCGCGCCAACACACGGGGACCGCGCTGGTGGCACGATACAGCAGAAAAAATTCAAGAGTATTTAAGCCACGAAGAACGCACACTGTTGCAGGATGAACTCAATTATCAATTGGCATTCAGAACCCTGGATTTACCGCGTGGCGTGATTCATGCCGATTTATTCCGCGACAATGCGCTGTTTGAAGGTGAATCTTTAAGCGGCATTATTGACTTTTATTATGCTTGCGATGATGTGCTGTTGTATGACGTTGCTATCACCGCCAACGATTGGTGTGTTGCAGCGGACGGCGGTTTAGAACCCGAACTGTTGCACGCTTTTTTACAGGCTTATCATCAAGCACGTCCCTTTACCTCCAATGAACGCAAAGCTTGGGCTGTGATGTTGCGGGCAGCAGCACTGCGTTTTTGGTTATCGCGCTTGCAAGATCAGTATTTCCCGCGTCCTGGCGAATTAACACACATCAAAGACCCAAACGTGTTCAAGCGCATTTTGCAAGCCCGTCAACACTTACCAGACGCTTGCCGATTACCCGACTAATCTCATGGAAACAACCGAAGTTGCGCACAATTTCCACCTCATCCACGCCCGCATCCAGCAAGCGGCGCTGGCTTATCAGCGCGATCCCGCCAGCATCCAACTACTGGCGGTGAGCAAAATGCAGCCGCTTTCCGCCCTGCGCAGCGCCATTGCCTGTGGGCAACAGCATTTTGGCGAAAACTACGCACAAGACGCGCTGGAAAAAATCACCGCACTGAACAATCCATCCCTCGTTTGGCATTTCATCGGCGCGATTCAATCCAACAAAACCCGCCTGCTGGCGGAACATTTCGCTTGGATCGAAACGCTGGCAAGCCTCAAACACGCACAGCGCCTTAATGAACAACGCCCGCCACAGCTACCGCCGCTGAACGTCTGCATTCAAGTCAATCTGCATGATGAACCGCAAAAAGCCGGGGTAAAAGCCGCAGCAGTCGCCGAATTAGCCCAAGCTATCCGACAACTGCCGCGTTTGCGCCTGCGCGGTTTAATGACGATTCCCGCCTATCAATCTGACTTTGCACAGCAACGCCAAGCGCACCGCGCCCTGGCATTCTTGCGCGACACCTTGGAAAACCAAGGAATACAACTAGATACTCTATCTATGGGCATGAGCGATGATCTGGAAGCCGCGATTGCCGAAGGCGCCACCCAAGTGCGCATTGGCACGGCGCTGTTTGGCACGCGCTTAGCTAAATAAGCCTCAACTTCGCATTTCCGCTTGCGCCTGTTCCAGTAAACGCCGCAAACCCTGCATATCAATATCCTGCACCAACTGCCGCGTGCAAGCAAAAAACTCCGATTGCGCTTCCGCTTCTGGTAACTCATCCAACACATCCAAAATACCCTGAATATCACCGTGACGACTGCACTCTCGTAGCCTCGGCAAATATTCATACAGCAATGCAGCATTAGAAGGCGGGCGGGGACCATTATCATCAAACTGCGTTTTATCGGCTTCGTACACCCAATCCAGCCCCAGATATTTTTGCAGATAATGTAGCAACTTCTCAGTATTCACCGGTTTTTCTAAAAAGGCATCGCAGCCAGCAGCTAACGCTTGCTGCTGTTGCTGCGCAAAAACCCCCGCCGAAACAGCAATTATCGGCAAATCCTGCCACTCTGTCTGCGCCCGAATCGCTTGCGCAGTCGCAAAGCCGTCCATGACCAGCATGAATAAATCCAGCAAAACCAAATCAATAGCCTGCTGCTGTAATATTTCTAAAGCCTCTTTACCATTGCCGGCTTCTTCTACAATAAATCCCAGAGAAGTTAAAAAATTCGATAAAAACAAGCGATTATCTGGCTTATCATCCACCAACAACAGGCGATAGCGCACATCTTTAGCACAGCCGATCACCGCACGGCTTTCCTGCACCTGAAGCTGGCTGGTGTCGTTTAGAATCGGGAAACAAAACGCCACATGAAAATGACTGCCACATCCCTCTTGGCTTTCCACTTCAACAGTGCCCTGCATCATTTCCACCAAGCGGCGCGTGATAGCCAAGCCCAAACCCGTACCTTCCAGACTTTGAATATGATTTTCAACCTGATGAAAAGGATGAAAAATACTTTCCAAATCAGCATCAGGAATACCAATGCCCGTATCTATGATGTCAAATGTCAGCACCCCATCGTGCAATCCAACTTGAAAATTCACCCGCCCTTGATCGGTAAACTTAATGGCATTACCCAACAAATTGAGTAACACCTGGCGTAAACGCTTACCATCTGCATAAATACCATTTGGCAATGGCGTGGTTTCCTCACACATAAAAGCCACGCGCTTTTGCGCTGCGCGGGCTTTGAATAAATAGTTTAGGTCCTTGATAAAAGACCGAAAATCCAACTCAATTGGAACAATTTCCAGACGTTCCGCCTCGATCTTAGATAGATCCAAAATATCATTAATCAGCGCCAACAGATGTTCACCAGAACGATGAATAATATTGACGCTCTCACGTTGCGTTGGCAGCAATTGCGCATCGCGGCGCAACAACTGGGTGTAGCCCAAAATACCGTTGAGCGGCGTACGAAATTCATGGCTCATATTCGCCAAAAAACTACTTTTGGCACGATTTGCCGCTTCAGCCCGATCACGCTCTGCTAATAGCGCCTGTTCAGCCTGTTTGCGCAAACTGATGTCATGCACCATGCCCACAAATTTACGCCCATGCGCAATGGAAAATTCGCTGATGCCTACATGCAACTGCAACACCTGCCCATTTTTGTGGTGTCCTTGCAGTTCTTGCCCGCCGTTAAGCAACCTAACTGGTATATCAGTTGTAGTATTTTGTTCCTCCTCTTTGAGATCAACGTGAAAGGCTTCTGGCATTAGCAGATTGATGTTTTTACCCAACAATTCATATTCTTTGTAACCAAACAACTTTTCTAAACTATGATTAACAGATTCAATACTACCCTGCTCATTAATGACCACAATGGCTTCCGCAGCAGTATTGAAAATTGTTTGTAAGCGATGCTTTTCATCTTCTAAACGCAAAAGCTGCCAGCGAATTTGATTTGCCATCATTTGGCAGGTACGCGCCAATTCACCAATTTCATCTGTGCGATTTAAGCATAAATCTACCTGATGCTCACCTTTACTAAAACGCGACACTGCCAGGGTAATTTTCTTTAATGGATTGGTTAATAAAAAAGCAAAATAAAAGGTAAATAAAATCCCTAAAGCGCAGAGAAATAATGCTTTGTTTAAGCTATCCATCAATATAGTCCATTTACCTGTTGCTACATTATGGGGTAGTAATATACCAACATGCAAAATAGCATTTTGCAATTTGTCTGGACTAAATTGCATACGCGCAAAATAGGCAAAATTTTCTTCTGTAGGATGAGTGATAGAAGACAAAGAAATATCCAGAAATTCATTTTGCAAGTTTTCAAACAATATCTGCGTTTGTGGAAACTCTTCCTGCATTAAGTGACGTTTTCCTAGATCAAAGCTAAAAATTTTACTTTCGTCTGGATGTAGTAAATAATCGCCATCCTGATTAGCAATATATAAGCGCATGTTTTGTGGTAAATTTTGCTGTATTTTGTGAAACAACTTCTGCATTTCGACATCAATAATCAAAATACCAACATGTTCTTGATTGCTAGAATGAATAGGGGTGGCTGCTCTGACGGTAGGTGTATAGGGTATTTCAATAGCGCCATGTTCTTGGTTTAAATGGATAGATGATAAATAGAGTTGATTGTCTTCCAACGGCAGGGTTGCTTGAAAGTAATCTTGCGTGCCCTTTTCTTGCAAATCTTCTGCTTTAACTACCTGTAACCCAGTTTTGTTACGTTCTACGCGGATGAGTTCGCGTCCATTGTTTGCACGCCCAATGAAACGGGTTTGACTGTAGAATTCACGATTTTGCATGAAACCTAAAAAAGTGCCTGAAGAACAGGCAAGTAATTCTGCTTCAGTAAGCGGCGTTGGTGCTTGTATCGGGTAATCTGCTTGGTATTCGGCAATGTATTTTAACGCGGGAATATCGGATAAAAATAAAACATCTGCGCTAACGCCTTCAAACATAATGGCAAATTCGCGTTCTACCGTTTGCAGTGCTTGATTTAAGCGGGCGCTTTCGGTTTCTTCTAGCAAACGGCTACCGGCATTGTAGCTAATGTATCCCACTAAGGTGCTAATCATGAGCACTAGAAAAGAAAAAACCGCCGTAATTTTAGTCACAATACTCATTTAACTGTACCCTCTGGTGGTGGAATGCAGACAGTGCAAAAAACCTACAGTTTTTTGCACTGTCTGTAGCAAATATTGTTGTTTTTGTAATTGTGTTGTTCTACAAATGATGCGAATTTTGTGTGCTGCAAACAGCGCAACTAGCCTGTGCTTATTGTTGCTTGGCGGCGACATACTTGTACAGCTAATAATCCAAAGAGGAAAATCCCTAGGAAATCAGCCGCTAAATCGCCCCAATCAAAAGTGCGAAGGGGAATGAAAAACTGCAAAATTTCTTCCAGTACAACTACAATTATTAAAATGCTGCTGCCACTCAAAAAACTGTGTTTTTTCCACTGCCAGCAATGACATTTTAAACTTAAATTGAACAACAGTGCCAAAAGCCCTATGAGCAAAAAATGTCCCAGTTTATCACTCATGGGTAATTGATGAGACCAGGCGGTGACGGGAAGTAAGCCGATGTCTGCCCAATAAATCATTAAAATAATGAATGCAATGTATACAGCCGTAACCAGATAGGTTATTTTCATGCTCAAAAATTCCTTGCTGTGAAAAAACACACGCACATAACGTAGCACCCAAATTTTCAGCTTGCTGAAAATTGATGAGAACCCCCGCTTATGGTGCCTAGCCCATTAATACCCAAAATATCTAACAAACAACCTCGCTTCGCTCTGTTGTCAATATGTGTGCAGCGTTTTGCTAACAAGTTTGCCAATAATGTTTCGTTGCGTACTTTATTGGTTGTGCCCTTTATTGTGGAAATTTTTGCTGCGGTAGGCTTAACCGGGATACTGTCTTTTTATAACGGGCAGACGGCGGTTAATGATCTCGCATCACAATTACGCAATGAAGTCACTGCCCGCATTCAAGAACGTTTACAAGCCTATCTTGCCATTCCGCATCAAGTCAATCAGTTAGATGTTAATGCCCTGGAATTAGGTGCTTTGCATTTGCATGATCTTAAAGAACGTGGGCGTTATTTTTGGAAACAGGTACAAACCTTTGAATTAATTAGCCATAACTACATGGCAACACCTGAAGGTGGGTATTTTGGGGCTAAACGTCTGCAAGACGGTAGTTTTCAGACCATGTTGCGCAACGAAGCGGGCGATAATCAATACTTTTCTGTAGATGCCAAAGGTTATCCGCAGGCATTGGTTGAGGTGGCAGAAAATTTTGATCCGCGCCAGCGTCCCTGGTATCAATCCGCGATCAGTGCCAAACAAGCCTCTTGGAGCGAGGTTTATCCTGATTTCACCACGCGCGGCTTGGCGATTACGGCGGTGTATCCGCTATACCAAAAAGGGTCAGACAAGCTCTATGCGGTGTTTGGCGCTTCGCTGATTTTGTCTTGGATGGATAGCTTTTTGGGCAGCCTGCGCATTGGTAAAACCGGACAAACTTTCATCATTGAGCGTTCTGGGTTGTTGGTTGCCAGTTCCACGCATGTGCCAGTGGTGAGCGATGATCCGGTGTTTGATGAGCTGCAACGAGTGTACGCAATTGATAGCGATAACCCTACGATTCGTGCAGCGGTGGATCACTTAAACCGTATTTATGCCGATTTGGGCGAGATTAAAACCGGTATACAAACAGATTTTGCGATGAGCGGCGAAAAACAATTTTTACAAATCACGCCCTTAAAAGACACGCACGGGCTGGATTGGCTCATTGCGGTGGTCGTGCCTGAAGCTGACTTTATGGAGCGCATCCACGCCATTACCCGCGCCACCTTGGGTTTGTTTGTGGTGGCGCTGGGTTTTGGCATTTTAGGGGGGATTTTCACTTCGCGTTGGGTGATTCGCCCGATTCAGGCACTCAACATAGCAGCAAAGGCTTTAGCGACTGGACAATGGGAACAGACAGTGCCAGTACGCCGTGCCGATGAACTGGGTGAACTCGCCCGTTCTTTTAATTGTATGGCAGAACAACTGAAAGAATCTTTTGCCATTTTGGAAAAGAAAAATGCCGATTTACAGAAACTTGATAAATTAAAAGATGAGTTTCTTGCCAATACTTCGCATGAATTACGCACGCCATTGAATGGCATTATCGGCATTGCCGAATCCATGTGTGACGGTGCCGTCGGACCACTCAGTGAAGCGCAGCGCAAAAACCTGCTCATGGTCGCGCAAAGCGGGCACCGCCTCACCAACCTGGTCAATGACATCCTGGATTTTTCCAAACTCAAGCATAAAAACATTGATTTACAACTGCGTCCGGTGGGTATTCGAGAAGTCACCGAAGTGGTGCTCACCCTCAGTCATTCGCTTGTAGGCGTCAAACCATTGAAACTAATCAATAAAGTTTCACGCGATTTGCCACCAGCACAGGCTGATGAAAACCGCTTGCAGCAGATTTTGCACAATTTAATTGGTAACGCGATCAAATTTACCGATCAGGGGCGCGTTGAAGTGTCTGCGCATGTAGATAAAAATACACAGCCAGAACAATTGGTTATCAGCGTCAGCGACACCGGTATTGGGATTCCTGAAGAAAAATTACAAACCATATTTGAATCGTTCGAGCAAGTAGATAGCACTAATGCGCGACAGTACGGCGGCACAGGGCTGGGCTTAACCGTCACTAAGCAATTGGTAGAACTGCACAAAGGCGCTATCGGCGTATCCTCCAAATTGGGCAAAGGCTCGGTCTTTCATTTTACCTTACCCGTTAGCCAACAACCCGCTGAATTACATACAAAGATCACTGTTTCCAAAGAACTGAGCCGCAAATCCATTGCCGTTGGCAATGATTTTGAGTTGGCGGCTGCGTTACCTATGGAAGTGGAAACCCTCTCGCGCCAAAGCATTCGTCCAGACGAAGCGCAGGCGAATGTAGCCCCGGTGCATCCCAATGCCGAACAGTTCACCATCATGATTGTGGACGACGAGCCGATTAATTTGCAGGTTTTGGTGAATCATTTGTCGCTACAACATTATGCGGTGGTGCAAGCGAATAATGGACCTGAGGCTTTAGAATTGATTTATAACAATGGTGTGCGTCCAAGCTTAGTGTTGTTAGACATCATGATGCCAAAAATGACCGGCTACGAAGTCTGCCGCCGTCTGCGCGA
>DYPD01000006.1:11717-16415 GCA_020720115.1 Thiomargarita sp.
GAAAAAGAAATGACCATTCTATTTTCCGATATTCGCGGCTTTACCAGCATTTCCGAAACCATGACGCCACAGGAAAATTTCGATTTTATCAACGCCTATTTAAGTCGTATGGAGCCCATTATTGGCAAACATAAAGGCTTTATAGACAAATACATAGGCGATGCCATCATGGCGCTGTTTCCGGGCAACGTGGATCAGGCGGTCGCGGCGGCAGTGGGTATGCTGTTTCGCTTAGTGGAATACAACAGCACACGCGGGCGTCCGGGGCGTCCGGTGCTGAAAATTGGCATCGGCATTCACACCGGCTTATTGATGTTAGGCACTGTGGGCGGGGAAAATCGCATGGATGGTACAGTGATCGCTGATGCGGTCAATTTGGCTTCACGCACCGAGGGACTGACCAAAACCTATGGCGTGGCGCTACTGATCACCGAGCAGGTGTATCGGCAACTGCAAACCCGCGATCAATACAAAATCCGCGTGATAGACCGAGTGCGCGTTAAGGGCAAAACCGAAGCAGTGACTGTTTATGAGGTTTTTGACGCCGACCCGCCAGACTCGGTGCAACTTAAATTAGACACTCTGCAAGACTTTGAGCGCGGCTTTCATGCTTATCATACGCAGGATTTAGACACGGCTAACCGATTGTTTAGCCAAGTATTAGCCCAGAATCCCGAAGATAAAGCCGCACAAGTTTACCTCAACCGTTGTCACCCGCTGGACATTTTGCACGGCAACGACAGCAGCGTCTAAGCGCAGCAACCTGATGATTTTTTAAGGGCTTTACAACTCATGAGGTAAGTGCTGAGGCTGGCTCAGTTTGAAAATGGACACAGCTTCATGCAGATTTCGAGCAGCAGTATTCAGTTGTTGAATGGCTTGATTAGAATGTGAAATAGATTCAGCCGTTTGTCGTGCAGATAAGCTGAGTTCGCTGATGGATTCGCTGATTTCTCCCGCGCTGATTGCGTGCGAGTGCATTCCATGCCCCACTGTTTCAAAATGCGGAATCAATGCTTGTACCTGTTCAATAATTTCTGCAAGTCTCTGACTTATCTGATAAATATCATCCACATCATTGCGAATTTGTTCACTGAAGCGGGACATATTTTTTACCCCGTCACCCACTGCGCTCTGCATTTCTTTGACGATTTGTTCAATATCCCAAGTCGCTACCGCCGTTTGATCCGCTAGACGACGAATTTCCGTTGCCACTACGCTAAAGCCTAGCCCATATTCTCCGGCTTTTTCGGCTTCAATCGCGGCATTGAGCGACAATAAATTCGTCTGATCGGCAATTTTGGTGATGGTGGTGACCACGCTACCGATGTTGTCTGCTTTTTCCTTAACGATTTCCAACTTGCCGCTGATCGAAGCGGTGGCGTCTAACATGTTGCGCATGGAGGATTCCATGCGCTGCAAATCCTCGTGTCCTGCCGCTGCCAGTTGCGAAGTGCCTTCCGCCATTTCTGTTACAGCCGTCATCGTGTCTGCAAGCTCTTGAGTTGATTGAGAAATCATTTTAGAGGTTGCCATGATTTGCGTTGCGGCAGCCGCTTGTTGGGCAACTGAGCTTTCTTGCTGACGTGCGGTAGCGGCAATTTCAGTGCTGGAAGAAGTCAATTGCACGCCGGCTTCTTGGATGCGCGAAACCAATTCTGACAAATGTTGCACCATTAAACGCATAGCTTCTAATACTTGTCCGGCTTCATCTGGTTTGTAACAGGCTATATCAATGGTTAAATCACCTTGCGCTATATGTTCAGTGACGTTGATTGCTTGTTTCAAGGGTTGCACAATATTATTGATGAGCCATAAAGAACCCCAAATTGCTGCAAGAATAACTAAAATAACGGTAATCACTGAAAAACCAACAATTTGATTAATGAGTTCTAATAATTGATCATTGGCATGTTGCATTTGTTTTTGTTGGTGTTTTACCAAAGCTTGAATTGCCTGATCAATTTTTATTAAAACCGTATTAACTTCTGTGCGCAATAGATACACGTCTTGTCGCCAAGCATCGCTGCTGTGTACTTCAATCAGTTTTGGTAAACCCTGGTAGAATTGCTGGCGATTGTGTTGTACCTGTTGCAATTCTTCCGTTTGCAGCAAGGTGAGTTGATCGGCAAATTTTTGTTCTACTTGCTGTTCCTTTTGTACAAAGGCATCTTGATATAGTTGTATGTTTTTTAGAGAAACCTCGGAGCGATAAGCCAAAAATGCGCGTAATTCCGTGATAAGCGTAATCCAATCGTAACGCATATCTTGCAACAGCATCATGAGTTCCAGACGCTTTTCATTATTCTGTTCTTCTTGCAACATAGTGCTTAAGGCTTGTAATAGCACCTGGGTGGCTGGATTTAAGTGTTCTGAGGCATAGGCAAGTGCTGGATAATTCAAATTATCCTGTTCATTAATTAGCAGAATTTTTTCTTTGAAATCTATAAAGGCTTGTAGATTAACACTGATGCTGCGTAGCCAATCTTGTACTTTGGCGTCATTTTGCACCTGTTGTAAATGCTGTATGGGTTGCAAATAGGGCATGAGTTTGCTTAGGTTGTCTTGATAAGCGGCTTTATATTCTTTATTTTCACTCAGCAAGTATAAACTCAAAGAAGATTTGCTGTGTTCAATTAATTCTGCCAATTGCATGGATTGCACGAGCATGGGCGCATCTGTTTCTACTATATGGGCGAATTTGTTTTTGGTGGTGAGTAAGGCGCTTAACATAATGCTCGATACAATCACTATGGAGGCAACCATGAAACCAAAACCAAGTAGCAGTTTTTGCTTAATGCTAAAAGAAATGGTACGTCTTTGCTGGCGAGAATGGCGCATAGTTTTAATTCACAGTTCTAGTGCGATGAGATCATATGAGTCATTTGGTGGCAAGCTGCAACTAAATGAGGTGTAAAGGAAAAATAAGCGTCTGGCATGTGTATGGCGCTAGTCTAACAGGAGATTGCGCGGGTTTCAGCTTTTAGGCTTTTAATGCTCTAAGGTGTAGCGCAAATCCACGCCGCTGTTGCCGCCGCTGGTGGCACTTTCTAAGCTAAACCGCCGACTCAAGCGGTAGCGCATTTGAAACACATTTTGCGCGTCAAAGAGTCCCACGCCGTAGCTGATGTAAAGATCGGGCGTGAGGTATTTGCCCAGCATAAAGGTGGTTTGTTCAGCGCCGCCACTGGTGTCTAAACCCGCCATATCGAGTCCTAAATCTTCGCGCATGGTACGCGACAAGGTGCTGTCCTCGTTGAGTGCCAGATCGGTCAGCGCCTGTGCCAGCATTTGCCGCTGATCTAAACTGGCGCTGTTGCTGCCGGACGCCGGACGCCCTAACACCAGGTAAGAGAGGATATTGGTCTGATCCAGTGCCGGCTCAGAAAATAGCGCCAATTCAGGGGTTTGTGCTGTGCCGGTGATGGCGATACCGGCGGTGACAGCAGCCACCACGCGCACCGCTTGCACATCCAGCCCAGGGTTTTCGATAGCGCCGCCGGAATAGAGCACTTGCCCTTTGCGGATGCGCAAATCTTGTCCGTAGGCTTTGTAAATGCCGTCTTGCACGCTGATGCGTCCGTTGCCAGTCAAGCCTTTATCGGGTTTACCTGCCACCAGCAAATCCCCTTGCAAGCGTCCCTTAAAGCCCATGCCTTTTACCCGTACTTTGTCGCCGAGGCGAATGCGCAACTGGGTGTAAAAAGGCAGGGTTTTTTCCGCTGCGGGTTGGAGCGCAACTGGGCTGCCTTGGTCGCGTACTATGACTATATCTTTGGAAGCCTCCTGGCGTCCGCTGCCTTGGGTTTCTGGCGGCGTGAGCAACGCCTCTGGCACGGCGATTTCGCCGGTTAATTCCAGGCGTTGCGGGTTGCCACTAAAAGTCAAATCCGGCGACGCCAGCAGCCAAATAGCAGGGCTGTTCATCAGTTCTAACCGCTCGCCTTTGAGCTTAAGTTGCATCTGCCAAGCCTCAGCAATTTGCGCGTCGCCGTTAAAATGCAGCACGCCAGTGGCGTCAGTGGTTTGGCTTGGATTGGTTTCTCCTGTGCGTAACTGCCCGTCTAGCTTGATTTTTCCCTCGGTATCACTGCGTAGCGTCCAGCGTAAATCATGGATTTCTAGCCCCGCCGCTTCAACTTTGAGTCCGCCGTCACGCATGAGCAATTCGCCTTGCGCAACGGGCTGCTGGAGTGATCCGCTTAATTGTGCTTGGGCTTCGATATGTCCTTTAAGTTCATATACTTGTGGCGCAAACACCGGCAGCAAACTGAAATCAGTGAAGCGCAGCTTTAAGTTGCCTTGCAGGGGTTGCGCGTCCGCCAGCGGCAAGCGATTCAGGGCGGGCAACGCGAAACTGGCTTGAATGCCGTCTTGTTGTGGCAATTGCAGCTTGAGATCAGCCTGCAAGCCACTCGCGCCAAGCTGTGCGTTTAAGCGTGTGCCCAAATGCTTGAGCAGTGTGACCGCTTCAGCCTGGGCGGTTTCTTGCAAACGCACCTCGCCCGCACCGAGTTCCAGCGCCACTGTGCCGCTCAAGTTTCCAGTTTTGTTTAAAGCGGCGTGACCGTGCAGACTCAGCGGAAAATCCTGCACCTGTAGCCCCTTTGGCAACCAAGGGCGCAAAGCGGTCAGGGATACTTGGTCCAGCGTCAGCGCCGCTTGCCCTTCGCCCAGCCCTTTTGCCGCTGTTTGCCA